>NZ_CAWPQZ010000004.1:0-168814 GCF_963889785.1 Vibrio sp. S12_S33
GTTTTTAAAGAGGATAACTCTCGGATTACTTTAGATGGTGCCGTCGAGAACATAGCGCTGTTCAGACGCTTTGTAATGAATATGCTCAAGCAATGTGATTGTGGTGCGCCAAGCCAAAAAGTGAAGTCGAAAAAAGCGGGATGGAACGATGATTATCGGGCTAGAGTCTTCTTTGGGTTATAAATCCATCAAAGTATGCTCCCGCCCTGCACTCAATACCGGCTCATAGACAATGACTTCGATACCTTTGGCTTTTAATCGCTTCATAATCCCTTGAATTGATGAGGCTCGAAAGTTATCCGATCCTGATTTCATGATAAGGCGATTAATCCCTACCACTTTTGGATTGCGCTTGATGCTGCTATCAGCAATAAAGTCTTTGCGGGTTCGGTTAGCCTCGACGATTGCGCCAACAATATTGTTAGGCACATTCTGGTAATTGGCCAACAATTGCTTGGTGTCTTTAGGCAGACAGTAACCACCGTAACCAAATGACGGATTGTTATAGTGGTTGCCAATGCGAGGGTCTAACCCCACCCCTTCAATAATCTGGCGGCTATCAAGGTTGTGTGCTTCTGTGTAAGAATCTAACTCGTTAAAGTAGGCCACTCGCATGGCTAAATAGGTATTCGAAAAAAGCTTAACCGCTTCAGCTTCAGTTGAGTTAGTGAAAAGAACAGGAATATCTTTTTTTCCGCCCCTTCAACTAATAGGTTGGCGAATGTTTGTGCACGCTTGCTTTGTTCCCCTACGATAATTCGCGATGGGTATAAGTTATCGTAAAGCGCTTTACCTTCACGTAAAAACTCAGGCGAGAAAATGAGATTATGACAATTAAGGTCTTGTTTGGTTTTTTCAGTATAGACAACCGGTATTGTTGATTTGATGATCATAACCGCATCTGGGTTTATCGTCATCACATCGGCAATAACCGCCTCGACCGAGCTGATATTGAAGTAATTGGTTAATGGGTCATAGTCGGTCGGTGTCGCGATAATCACAAAGTCAGCATTTTCGTAAGCTTGCTGTTTGCAGGTTGTGGCGACAAAGTTGAGAGACTTGTTGGCTAAAAAATGCTCGATTTCACTATTGGCAATGGGTGATTGTTTGTGGTTTAGCAGCTCTACCTTTTCCGTGATTATATCCATAGCAACCACTTCGTGATGTTGTGACAACAGTATCGCATTCGAAAGCCCGACATACCCTATACCAGCAACCGCTATTTTCAATGTATTTACCTTACTATTCGTTATTCTTATAAGACATGTTGTTCATAGGACAGTAATCACTAAGCGTTAATAATGCTCATATATTCAGCAACACCTTCAGCGACAGTTTTAAATTGGTGATCACAACCAGCGCTTCTGAGCTTACTTAAGTCGGCTTGAGTAAATTCTTGGTACGCACCTTTTAAGTGTTCAGGGAATGGAATGGTTTCCACTTTACCTTTGCCATGGTGTTTGATAACGGCTTTTGCAACTTCCTGGAAAGATTCGGCATTAGCCGTCCCTAAGTTATAAATACCAGATACGCCATTGTCCATAAACCATAAGTTCACCGCAGCAACGTCACCGACGTAAACAAAATCACGTTGGAAGGTTTCACTACCTGCAAACAATTTCGGGTTTTCCCCAGCATTCATCTGGTTATTTAGGTGGAAAGCAACAGAAGCCATTGAACCTTTGTGCTGTTCACGCGGACCATAAACATTGAAATAACGAAAACCAGTGACTTGAGAAAGCTTCTCGCCATGTTGCTGCGCATCTTGCCAAACTCGGCGTACATAGTTATCAAATTGCTGTTTTGAATAACCGTAAACGTTTAATGCACCTTCGTATTGTTTTTCCTCGACGAAGGTGTCGGTATCACCGTAGGTCGCAGCAGAAGAGGCATACAAAAATGGGATCTCACGTTCTAAGCAGTAATGAAGCAACTCTTTAGAGTATTCATAGTTTTAGAGTATTCATAGTTGTTGAGCATGATGTATTTACCATCCCACTCGGTGGTCGCAGAGCAAGCACCCTCATGGAAAACCGCATCGATTGGGCCAAAATCATCACCCGCCATAACTTGGGCAAGGAAGTCATCACGGTCCATATAGTCAGCAATATCAAGGTCGACCAAATTTTGAAACTTACGACCATTTTTAAGGTTGTCGACAACAAGAATGTCGTTAATGCCTTTTTCATTAAGTGCTTTGATGATGTTGCTGCCAATCATGCCAGCGCCGCCAGTTACGATGATCATAAATTTGTCCCAAATAAATGTTAGCTGCATGGAAGTATAACATTTCAATAAGCATTAGGAAGAGTACTAAAGGTGAAGTGCCAATTGGTTGCAAAGTGAGCAGTTGCTGTTGTCGATATGTCGGTTTCATCACAGTTATTTCGTGCAGTTAAAAAAATAGAGTTCATGTCAGATAAAATAACGGACCGAGAAAGGAGTTACATCGTCAGCGGGTGTTAGAATGCGCTGCCTGACTATCGCCACTTTGGCTCGATTAAGGTACAATTTTGCCAAATTAATGCAGCGATTAACTGCTACACAAAATGAAGTATTATCGTATTGGGGTCATGCTCAAGGGCGGTAGCGTACCTAAATGTCAGAAAAAAGGGAAGTTTGTGAATAACCATTACCAGTCATCCAACCAAAATCCGTCTCCCCCACAAATCCCAAGCTTTTACGAGCAGAATGATGAGATTGACCTCAAAGAGCTTTTTATGGCTCTTTGGCAAGGAAAGTGGTTCATCATTTTAACTACCTTGGTATTTGCGATAGGCGCTATTACCTATGCGTTAACGGCGCAGGAATGGTGGAGTAGCAGTGCAAAAATTGCTGTGCCGCAAGTTCAAGATTTTACGCAATACCAATCTCAAGTTAAGCAATACCAACCAATTTTTGACGTTTATCAAGAAGACGGTACGATCTTAGTGAATAACTATTTAGATGGTTTGGTTATGCCTCAACAGCTATTTCAATCATTCATTATGGCTTTTGAGTCGAATAAAAATAAACGTAATTTTTTAGATGGTAATGCTGTCTTTCAAAATTTCAAAAATAAGTTAGATGCCGAAGCCGAAGCCGAAGCCGATGAAGCTACACGTCGTTTGTATAATGCATGGTTTAGTAAACTAGCAACATCACAACCAGATAAAAGCAATAAAAATATTATTGAGCTAAAGGTTCAGGCTACGACAAAGCTAGATAGCTATAATTTACTACAAAATTACATTGCTTATATTAGTGATATTGTTCGTCGCGATGCTTTGCAAAACTTAAATGCGATTATTAATACTAAAAAAGATGAGCTATTACAGCAAAAAACAGCACTTTCTTTACAAGCAAAACAAAATCTTGAAGTTGAAATTCAACGCGCTGAGTACGCACTGCAAATAGCAACAGCGGCAAAGGTTTACACACCCGTACAAAACCTAGGTGAGAAGGAGATTTTTTCAATAAACCTAGGAAGCGCAGCTATTGAAGCAAAAATAAATGCGTTAAAAACTATATCAAACTTGAGCGTTATTGAGCCGCGTTTACAACAGATAGACTCAAAACTAACGTTAATTAACAACACAAAAATAAACCCTGAGATAGAGTTTGCTACATTTCAGTATTTAGATGATGTTCAGATGCCATTTAACAGAGATAAACCCAAACGAGCACTAATTGCAGTGTTAGGTGCGCTGTTAGGTGGAATGTTGGGAGGGGCTGTTGTGTTAGTTAGATTTGTATTTAGAAAAGAATCTAAGTAATTGATTTTTTTAAAACCTGTCTCGAATTTGTTAAATGTGCATGAACTTTATCAAGTTAGTCGAGATGAAGGGCACATTGAAAAGACGGCAGTTAAAATTCGCATTGAATACGGAGTTCTGTGAGCGAGTTTTATTTGGTGATTAACATTTAGTTAACTCATGCGCGGACCCTGCTCAGTGGGGGAGTAAGCTGAGATGGGAAGTTGAAAGTTTATATTTGAACTAGGTTAGAAAAGATGAAACTATCATTAGAACAGACAAAAATAGGCATTATTGGTTTAGGTTATGTTGGACTACCACTAGCGGTTGAATTTGGGAAAAAAATTCCGACTATTGGCTTTGACATCAATGAAGCGCGTATTAGTGAATTATCTTCCGGTCAAGATAGCACTTTAGAATGTAGTGAAGAAGAATTGGCTGAGGCAGAATTTTTATCTTACAGTGCATCTTTGGAAGATCTGAAAGAGTGTAATGTTTATATTGTTACTGTCCCAACACCTATTGATGACCATAAACAGCCTGATTTAACGCCATTGATAAAAGCTTCCGAAGCCTTGGGAGCAGTGATTAGCAAGGGGGATGTAATTGTTTATGAATCAACAGTTTACCCTGGTGCTACTGAAGAAACTTGTATTCCTGTTGTAGAAGCTGCATCAGGCTTGGCTTTTAATAAAGACTTTTTTGCCGGCTATTCTCCAGAGCGAATTAATCCAGGAGATAAAGAACATCGTGTTACAAATATCCTCAAGGTGACTAGTGGTTCAAACGAAGAAGTAGCAGAATTTGTTGACCAGCTATACAAGTCAATAATCGAGGCTGGCACACACAAAGCATCAAGCATCAAAGTCGCTGAAGCAGCAAAGGTCATTGAAAACACTCAGCGAGATGTGAATATCGCGCTCATCAATGAGCTGTCTATCATTTTTGGTAAGTTAGGGATTGATACATTAGAAGTTCTAGAAGCTGCAGGGACAAAATGGAACTTCTTACCGTTCCGTCCTGGCTTAGTTGGCGGTCACTGTATTGGTGTTGATCCATATTATCTAACACACAAGGCTCAAGCTGTCGGATACCACCCTGAAATGATACTTGCCGGGCGTCGTTTAAATGACAACATGGCTAAATATGTTGTTTCAGAATTGGTAAAAAGTATGCTGAAAAAAAGAATTCATGTTGAGGGGGCTAATGTGTTAGTGATGGGCCTTACTTTCAAAGAAAATTGCCCAGATTTGCGTAATACTAAGGTTGTTGATATTGTCTCTGAGCTAAAAGACTATAACATTAATGTTGATATAACAGATCCATGGTGCTCAAATGCAGAGGCTCAATCTGAATACGGTTTGTGTTTGACCAATGAACCAGCGAAAGGCCAGTACGACGCAATTATTATGGCTGTAGGGCATAACGAGTTCAAAAACCTAGGTGCGGAAGCTATTCACAGCTTAGGCAAAGAGACTCACGTACTCTACGACTTGAAATACATCTTAGATAAATCAGATGTAGATATGCGCTTATAATTACAATTCAATAGGTATCAGGTAAATCACATAATGTGAGTTCTGATACCTAGTTACAGGTAAATCATGATTAAATTTGAACAAATCAAGCGTGAACTGCTTACTGAGCCCAAAACTTGGCTAGTAACAGGCGTTGCTGGCTTCATTGGATCAAACTTGTTAGAGACACTCTTAAAACTTAATCAAACAGTAGTAGGTTTAGATAACTTTGCAACAGGCTTTCAATACAACCTTGATGAAGTGCAAGGGCTTGTTTCTGATAGTCAATGGCGAAAATTCACCTTTATCGAAGGCGATATCCGTAACTATTCTGATTGTCAAACGGCTGTTAAAGGTGTTGATTATGTTTTGCACCAAGCCGCGTTAGGGAGTGTACCACGCTCTATTGCTGATCCTATTACTACAAATTCGGCAAATATATCTGGTTTCATTAATATGCTTAATGCGGCGAAGGAAGAACAGGTTACTAGCTTTACTTATGCCGCTAGTAGTTCAACCTATGGTGACCACCCTGCTTTACCAAAGGTTGAAGATAACATAGGTAAGCCTTTATCTCCTTATGCTGTGACAAAGCTTGTAAATGAGCTTTATGCAGAGGTTTATGCAAGAACATATGGCTTTAAATCTGTAGGCTTACGTTACTTCAATGTCTTCGGTAAAAGACAGACTCCAAATGGTGCTTATGCGGCGGTCATCCCCAAATGGACATCTTCAATTATTGAAGATGAAGATGTATATATTAATGGGGATGGTGAGACGAGTAGGGATTTTTGCTATATAGCTAATACAGTCCAAATTAATATATTAGCAGCGACTTGCGATGAAGCTTCTAAAAATAATGTATATAATGTTGCGGTCGGAGATCGAACTACATTAAATGATTTGTATGAAGAAATTAAAATTCAATTAAACAATAATGGTATTTCTACTGAAAAGTCCCCGTTCTATCAAGAGTTTAGAGCTGGAGACGTGCGTCATTCGCAAGCTGATGTATCAAAAGCTAAAGTCTTATTAGGGTATGAGCCACAGTACAATATAACCGATGGGATTAAAGAAGCGATGCCTTGGTATGTCAAAATACTCAAGCAAGGGGTGTGATTAATTGTGTTGTGCTTTAATGATATTCTCTTGTAAATTCATACTATGAGTAAAAAACTAATTGGCAACGGATTTATATATTTGTTTACAAATATATTTAATGCGGCAATACCATTTCTTCTTCTTCCGATATTGACAAGAGTACTAACTCCTGAAGATTATGGTTTAGTCACGATGTTTACGTTGTCAGTATCAATATTAGGAACATTTATTGGGCTTAGTGTACATGGTGCAATAAGTGTGAAATATTTTCAAATATCTGAGGAGGAACTGTCTGAATATGTAGCATCATCACTGCTGATACTTATTGTTAGTTGTTTGTTAGTCTTATTTATAGTTTGGAATGTCGACTTCGTTAGTGACTATACACTATTACCAAAAACTTGGTTGATAATAGCCTGTTTTACTGCAATGTCACAGTTTATTGTAAATATTAAATTGGCATTATGGCAAGTAAAGAAAGAAGCAATTAAATTTGCACTATTTAAGATATCATTAACATTATTAAACGCGACTTTATCAGTTTTCTTCTTATTCTTTTTATTGAAAAGTTGGGAAAGTCGTACCCTAGGTATTTCAGTATCCATTTCATTGTTTTCTATTATCGCGTTATTATACCTTTACCTTAATGGTAATTTAACTATTAGAATAAAACGAAAACACTTATTGGAAATCTTAAGGTTTGGAGTGCCTTTACTTCCTCATGCTGTTGGTGCATTTGCGATTTCAATGGTGGATAGGCTTATTGTTGCCAATATTTTAGGTGATAAGTCTGTGGGGGTTTATATGGTAGGTCTGCAAGTAGCAATGGTGATGGCTATATTATCTGATGCATTTTCAAAAGTTTATTCACCTTGGTTGTACGAAAAGTTAAAAGAGAAAACTGAATCAGCATACCTTATGATTACAAGTTCTACTTATATTATATTTTTGTTTTTTTCTATGATGATTTTCCCAGTATATTTTGTTTTGAAGTTTCTACTTCCTTATATAGTAGGCTCTGAATTCTATTCAGCTGATGAGCTAATTATTTGGTTTGTTATCGGTAATGCATTCACGGGTATGTATCATGCTATTGCAGGCTTATATTTCTTTACTGGAAGAACTGGTTTGTTATCCATGGTTACTTTGTTTTCTGGAACCCTGTCTATATTATTAACCTATTATATGGTTTTACGGTGGGGGATCATAGGAGGGGCGATTTCGTTTGCAATTAGTAACGCATTTATGTTTTTATCTGCTCTTTTTGTATCGTCTTTTATTATAAAGCTTCCTTGGTGTAAATATTACTCTATGTTTGTTTTTTTAAAAGTTAATATAATAAAAAGATGAGAAATATCATAGCGGTTAGTGTTGTGTTTTATTTGTAATGATACACCTTTCAAGGGCGTGTCATTATGGAAGTGCATATGTATTTGTTATATAATAGTAAAGGCTGATGAAGTATCTAAATGAGAATGCCATACTATTTTTACATTTTGGTAAGTAGCTACCAGATATGGACGTTATGGCTAGTTGGTGGTTTTTCTGAGACGATATTACGATTTTTTAAAATATAAAGGTGTTTCATGCTAAATAATAAGAGCGTATTGATAACTGGCGGTACTGGTTCATTTGGTAAGCAGTTTATAAAAAGTATTCTGGAGCAGTATGATGATGTTAAGAAAATAATCATTTACTCTCGTGATGAGTTAAAGCAGTCAGAAATAAAGCTACAGTATCCGAGTAAAGATTACCCTCAACTTCGCTTTTTTATCGGTGATGTACGCGATCAAAACCGCCTAATTCAAGCTTGTGAAGGTGTAGATGTCATAATTCACGCCGCTGCAATTAAACAGGTTGATACAGCTGAATATAACCCGACTGAGTGTATTCGTACTAATGTCGATGGTGCTGAAAATGTAATCAATGCGGCTTTACAGTGTGGAGTAAAAGATGTTGTTGCACTTTCTACTGATAAAGCTTGTGCGCCCATTAATTTATATGGTGCAACTAAATTAGCATCGGATAAGTTGTTTGCTGCAGCTAACAATATTAGAGGCTCTAAAGATATCCGTTTCAGTGTTGTTCGTTATGGTAACGTGATGGGTTCTCGTGGCTCTGTTATTCCATACTTTATGAAAAAGAAAGAAGAGGGTGTTCTGCCAATTACTCACGAAGAGATGACACGTTTTAACATCTCTTTGCAAGACGGCGTAAATATGGTGATGTACGCACTAGAAAATCATTTAGGCGGTGAAATTTTCATCCCCAAGATCCCATCATACAAAATCCTAGACATAGCGGAAGCAGTGGCTCCTGGCGTGGCTACAAAGGTTGTGGGGATTCGCCCAGGTGAGAAACTACATGAAGAGATGATTACAGATACGGACTCGCTAAATACGATTGATTTAGGTCGATATTACGCAATTTTGCCATCAGTATCACTGATTTATAGCGAACAGGAATATATGGCTCACCATAAAGCAGAAAAAGTACCATTCGGCTTTAAGTACAACTCAGGAACAAACACTGAGTGGGAAACTATTGAAGGCCTGCGTGAACTTATCAAAGAGCATGTTGATCCAAACTTTGCAGTGTGAGACATATTGTGATTCCTTACGGTAAACAAGATATCAATCAGCAAGACATCGACAGTGTTTTGGGTGTTTTGAAATCGGACTTTTTAACTCAGGGGCCTCAGGTTCCTGCATTTGAGGCTGCGCTTGTTGAATATACGAGCGCTGGTTATGCGCTAGCCGTAAACAGTGCGACATCGGCACTCCATATAGCTTGCTTGGCTTTAGGGCTTGGGGAAGGGGATTGGCTATGGACATCCCCAGTCACTTTTGTAGCGTCGGCAAACTGTGGCTTGTATTGTGGTGCACAAGTTGATTTTGTCGACATAGACCCTGCGACCTACAACCTGTGTCCTAAACGTCTTGAGGAAAAGCTGATTGCAGCCAAAGCAAATGGCAAGCTACCTAAAGTCGTTGTTCCTGTGCATTTGTGCGGTCAACCTTGTGATATGGCTGCCATTGGTAAACTGGCAAAAGAGTATGGTTTTAAAGTCATTGAAGATGCGTCACATGCGATTGGTGGACGTTATAAAGGTCATCCGATAGGGAATTGCGAATACTCAGATATTACGGTATTTAGTTTTCACCCAGTTAAGATTGTAACCACTGCTGAAGGTGGAGCGGCACTGACTAATCAAAAAACGCTGGCAGATAAAATGGCGCTGTTGCGCAGTCATGGTGTGACTCGCGATCCTGAGTTTATGCGTGGGGAGTCTCATGGCGGTTGGTATTATCAACAAGTCGACCTTGGTTTTAACTACCGCATGACGGAGCTTCAAGCGGCGTTAGGTGTGAGCCAAATGCAGCGTCTTGATGAGTTTGTGACGGCTCGCCATAAGCTTGCTAATGGATATAACGAAAAACTCGCTGATTTACCTTTAGTGTTACCTTATCAGTTACCTGATACGTATTCTGGGCTTCATCTTTTCGTGATTCGTTTGCGTTTGAATGAGATTGAGTTAACGCATAACCAGGTGTTTGATGCGCTGCGTGAACGTGGAATAGGGGTCAATCTGCATTATATTCCTGTTCATACTCAACCTTATTATCAAGATATGGGGTTTGTTGATGGGGACTTCCCGGAATCTGAACGTTACTACAGTGAAGTAATTTCTCTTCCGATGTTCCATAGTATGACGGGAGAACAGCAAGATACAGTAGTTCAAACTTTGACCGATATCTTGCAGGGACGTTAATGAAAATTGCAATCATTCCTGCACGTGGTGGTAGTAAGCGGATCCCACGTAAGAACATCAAGGCGTTTCATGGCAAACCTATGATTGCGTATTCGATTGAAGCTGCAACAGCATCGGGGTGTTTTGATAAGGTCATTGTTTCTACTGATGACGTTGAAATAGCCAATGTCGCGAAAGAATACGGAGCGCAAGTGCCGTTCTTGCGCCCTGATGACATATCCGATGAGCATGCGACCACCATGGACGTGATGGCCCATGCCATTCGTTGGTGTGAAAGCGAAGGGTGGAACGTAGAGGCGGTGTGCTGTTTGTATGCTACCGCTCCTTTTGTACTGCCTAAAGATCTCCAGGAAGGTTATCAATTGCTTCAAGACTCTGGGGTTCAGTTTGCTTTCAGTGCAACGTCTTTCCCATTTCCAATCCAACGCGCAATTAAGCTTGATGAGCAGGGTGCTGTTTCCATGTTCTCTCCGGAGAATGAGCAAGTACGGTCACAAGACCTTGAGGAAGCTTATCACGATGCGGGTCAGTTCTACTGGGGGCAGACCAATGCCTTCTTAAACAAACTTTCTATCTTCTCGCCTCATTCTAAAGCCGTGCGACTGCCTCGTTGCCGTGTTCAAGATATTGATACGCAAGAAGATTGGGAACTGGCAGAAGCGCTTTACTCTGCTTTTAAATTGGCTGAAAAATAAAGTCGAAATTGCTATGAAAGTCGTTTTTCGAGTCGATGCTTCCTTATTGATTGGAAGTGGTCATGTCATGCGGTGTTTGGTGCTTGCTGACCAACTGAAGCAAAAAGCTTATGACGTCACTTTTGCATGCACGCCTTTAGAAGGGGACATGCGGTCGTTCATTCAGCAAAGAGGGTTCGGTGTTATAACACTGCCAGCCCCTCAACAAGTTGTCGCTCCCCTGCACGATGCCGATTATGTGGCTTGGCTTCAAAAAAGCCTTGCTCAAGACGTAAGCGACTTCGTTGCCGCTGTGGGCTCTGCGGATTTGGTCGTGACAGATCATTATGCTATCGATGAACAATGGCAGCACTCAGTTAAGCAGGCGATGAACTGTCGCTTGTTGGCCATTGACGATCTTGCTCGCGTTCACTGTGCGGATGTCGTGCTTGATCAAACTTTAGGGCGTGCCGAGGCAGATTATCGTGGCTGTGCTTCAGTTGTATTGGCAGGAAGTGAATATGCCATGCTGCAACCTGCTTTTGCCAAAAAGCGAGAGTTGGCATTGTCTCGAAAGCTTGTGTCGGAGCCCTCAAAGGTACTGATATCGATGGGTGGGGTTGACGCTCCCAATGCGACTCTCAAGGTTCTGGAGTCTTTAGTGCCTAACGTTCATGCTAATTTTACCGTCCTGCTTTCTCCGCGCGCGCCTCATTATAAAGAGGTTAAACAGTGGTGTGCGGAACATCACTTTGTTACTCATCTGGACTTTGTCTCCGACATGGCGAGCTTAATGTTGGCGCATGATGTTGCGATTGGTGCTCCTGGCACAACCAGCTGGGAGAGAGCCTGTTTGGGGTTACCAAACCTGATTGTTCCTCTGGCGGACAATCAGAAGTTGATCAGTCAGCAGTTGGTTGATTGTCAGGCTGCTATTAAGGTGGAAGTTGAAGATATCTCCACCAGAGTCGTGAGTGCTTACTCTGCATTGATTGAGCGTTGGCATGAGATGAAACTTGCCAATTTAGCGTTGTGTGATGGCCGTGGTGTTCGCAGAGTCGCGCTCATCATAAATGAGTTACTCACATCGGATAAAGCGCCTTTGTCGTTAGTCTTGGCAGCTCAAGAAGACATCCAGCTTGTCTATGAGTGGCAGTGCCACCCGCGCACGAGAAAGTATGCGCTAAACTCAGATCCCCCTACTTGGGCAGAGCATCAAGCTTGGATGTCAAAAAAACTGACTGAAACGTCTGACTATTTTTATATGGTAACGGATCGCTTGGATCAACGTCATTTGGGTGTCGTGCGCTTAGACAGAATAAAGGTCGGACATTACCTTGTGTCGATCTTTGTGGAGCCAGGGAGTTACGGTCAAGGCGTTGCATCACAAGCTCTTGCGATGGTTGATGCGATACACCCTGACGTTACTTTGCATGCCACGGTTTTAAAATCAAACGGTGCTTCTCAGCGACTATTCCAGAGAGCCGGTTACCAACAAGTCGATGATGAAACTTACCTTCGACAACCTATTGATTGAGGTAAAAATGAAACCATTTATAACCATTGACGGCCGCCAAATTGGCCCAGATTTTCCACCATATATCATTGCTGAGTTGTCTGCTAATCATAATGGTGATATCAACCGCGCCTTTCAGATTATGGAAGAGGCGAAGAAGGCTGGGGTGGATGCGATCAAGCTTCAAACCTACACTCATGAAACCATTACGATGGACTGTGATTCTGAAGAGTTTCAGATTCATGGTGGTCTATGGGGTGGCCAAACCTTATATGAACTTTATAAAGGCGCTCACATGCCTTGGGAATGGCATAAGCCCTTGTTTGAAAAAGCAAAAGAGCTAGGTATGACGATATTCAGCTCACCTTTCGACTTCACGGCCGTGGATTTACTGGAAGAGCTAGATGCTCCTGCCTACAAGATTGCATCGTTTGAGGTAATTGACTTACCGCTGATTAAACGCGTTGCTCAGACTGGTAAGCCAATGGTTATCTCTACCGGTATGGCGAATGAAGAAGAGATTGCCGAAGCCATTAAAACGGCGAAAGATAATGGTTGCCAAGAATTGGTTGTGTTGCATTGTGTGAGTGGGTATCCGGCACCCGCTGAGCAGTATAACTTAAGAACGATTGCAGATATTGCTCAGCGCTTTGATGTGCTTTCTGGTCTTTCTGATCACACAATAGATAATGCGACAGCAGTGACGTCTGTTGCTTTGGGGGCTTGCTTGATAGAGAAGCATGTGACGATGGACAGAAATGGTGGTGGCGCTGATGATAGCTTCTCTCTTGAACCTGCTGAGTTAAAAGCTCTTTGTCAAGATACGAAAACAGCATGGCAAGCACTCGGTCATGTGAATTACGAAAGAACAGAAGCAGAAAAAGGTAATGTGAAGTTTCGCCGCTCTTTGTATGTAGTTAAAGATATAAAAGCAGGTGAAGTGCTGACGCCTGATAATGTGCGTAGCATTCGTCCTGGATTTGGCTTGGCACCGAAGCACTATGAAGCGGTGTTAGGCCGAAAAGTAACGCAAGCCCTTTCCCGTGGTACGGCACTGTCGTTTGGTATGATAGAGATAGATTGATAATGAAATACTGCAAAAAGTGCTTAACGACGGACCTTCGTCCTAACGCTTCTTTGTCGGAAGGAGTGTGCATCGCGTGTCGTTATTCTGAATCAGAGAGTAATGATAATGCCAGCTTGAAATTGAAATTGCTTAAGGACAAGATTCAGAAAAGTCGTCAGAAACAGAGAAACAAAGGTGCGTATGACTGCATCGTCGGTGTGAGCGGAGGAAAAGACAGTACCCGCCAAGCTCACTGGGTTCGTGACCGTTTAGGGTTACGACCGTTATTGGTATGTTGTGCTTATCCTCCGAAGCAGATGTCTGAAATCGGTGCGCGAAACCTAACAAACCTGATTGAAATGGGTTTTGATGTCATAGCCGCTACGCCAGCACCACAAACGGCCGCTCAACTCGCTCTAGAGTCATTTAAGCAATTTGGCAATGTTTGTAAGTCAACGGAGATGTCCCTGTTTTCTACGGTGCCTCGCTTGGCGATAGAGCTTGGAGTGAATACCATTTTTTGGGGTGAAAACCCTGCGCTGCAAGTTGGTGATGCGGCGGTTGAAGGCTTTGATGAGTTTGATGGTAATAATTTGCGTCGATTGAATACTTTGACGGCAGGCGGTACGGATTGGCTGAAAGCCGCGGTCGCCTCTCCTTACCTGGCTGAACATTATTTATACCCAAATGAGATAGAGTTTGAGCGTAAACAAATCAACATTTTCTATCTTGGCCCTGCATGGGACGATTGGAGTAATGATGACAACTCTGCCTATGCATCGCTGCAAGGTTTAACACTTCGACCGGGTGAGGAGCTGGAGACGGGGGACCTGTCAAACGCGTCTATGCTGGATGAAGAGTTTACGAACATCAATATGATGTTGAAATACTATAAATTTGGTTTTGGCCGAGCAACCGATGCGGTGAATGAGCAAATTCGCGCGGGTAAACTCACTCGAGAGCAAGGGGTTGAAATCGCAGAAAAGTACGATGGCCTTTGTTCAGACCGCATCATTCAAAGTTACTCAGATTATGTGAGTATAACAATGGATGAGTTCTGGAACATTGCGAATCACTGGATAAATCCTACCATTTTTGAGATTAGACCGGGTCAACGTCCAGTGAGAAAATTCAGTGTGGGAGTGGATTATGAAGGTTGATATTCTTGATATCGGTAGTGGTAACATTCGCTCGGTAAGAAACTGGATAGAGAAATCTCATGTATCTACTCGAGTTGTGACTTGCCCGGAAGATATTCAATCCGAGATGCTTGTTTTACCTGGCGTCGGCTCGGCGGGCTCATACATGCAACGAATGAAAGCGGGGCATTTTGATGAAGCGGTGAAAGAGCATGTCAAGCAAGGTCGTCGTTTGATGGGGATCTGTCTTGGTTTTCAGTTAATGATGGAGCACTCCGAAGAGGATGGTCATGTTGAAGGGCTGGGCTTGCTTAGCGGGCATGTCGAGCATCTGCCTAGTGCAATCTCTCATAACGGTTGGGAGTCGCTCTCTTTTCATCGGCATGAGATGAATGGTCAACGTTTTGGAAGCCGTCATCAGTTGAGTCAGAAGCGTATTTTTGATGGACGCGTTTTTTATAATCATGAGTATGGTGTAGTTAGTCAAGACGATGCCGCCTTTGCTCTTCCAGTGAGTCATGCTCTGGAACAGTACAGCGGACTGTTGGTGAAAGATAACATCATCGGTATTCAGTTCCACCCTGAGAAAAGTCAGGTGTCAGGAACGGACTTAATCAATATGATTCTTTAGGGAGATACGATGCGAGTCGGCTCTACAGTTTTATTACACAACCAACAATGTGTGCAGTCTTATCAATGGACTACCCTGCGCCCTTTAGGTGACTTACAAGGGGTATTGGACTCATTAGAAGAGT
The DNA here is from genome assembly GCF_963889785.1 of Vibrio sp. S12_S33. Taxonomy (NCBI): domain Bacteria; kingdom Pseudomonadati; phylum Pseudomonadota; class Gammaproteobacteria; order Vibrionales; family Vibrionaceae; genus Vibrio; species Vibrio sp. S12_S33. Next base: position 15,275 of record NZ_CAWPQZ010000004.1, read on the forward strand.
ACCAATGTGACGAAGTCGCCATTATTCGCCCCGTGAGAGCGTGTGATACGTTGGCGAAATTTGAAGAAGACATTCAGGTGTTACACCGCTTGAAAACCATGACGCCTATCAGTTTTGGAGGGGGGATTCGAACGTTGGAGCATTTAGCGTTGTTGAATGACTTGCCGGTTGAGCGGTTGGTGTTTTCCTCTGCATTCCTGTCGAAAGATCGTGAATTGCTTGAAACGGCTAAAGATCTCTTTGGTCACCAAGCGATTCAATGCTTACTCCCGATTCAGAATGGTGAGGGAAGTATGCAAGTCTACTGTTCTGAAAAGGCGATGTTTATTCCATTGAGTGACGTTGATTTCGACTTCATTCAGGCGTATGCCAACGAGGTCATCTTGTTGGATGTGATGCATGAAGGGGCGAATAACCAATTTGATTTTGAACTGCTGAAACACATTCCACTGAGCCATCGCAAATTGATTGTCAGTGGTGGAGTTGGGTTTGAATCCGTCAAGTCAGCACACAAACAAGAGCTTGCTTCTGTGTTGGTTGATAACAAAGTCCTACATAAAGAATATTCAATTACGAGTTATAAACATGCTGTCAAGATGTCCTAAATGTCATTATCCAACAAAGCATCCATTTGGTTTGATTGTTTCTGAGCAAGAATGCTCGGGTTGCTTCACTCATAAAGAAAAAGATCAAATAGATTGGAGTGTCAAAGCTGGTGAACTTGAACTGACTCTGAATCGATTTAAAAAACAGCGCAGACAATACGATTGTGTTGTCCCAGTTGTTGGCGATGCCGAAGATTACTACACCTTGAGTAAGGTATTAGAATTAGGACTGTCTCCACTTGTCGTGTGTGTGAATGACTACTTTAAGAACGATATTGGTTGGCATAACCTACATAACTTGATCACACACTTTGATGTGGACTCATTTGTATTTAACCCAGATATGCGGGTATACAAAGATCTGGTGAGAACCTCGTTGCGAAAATTTGATCATATGATGCTGCCTTTTCTTCAATTGCATACTTCTTTCCCCGTACACGTTGCGTATGAAAGAAAGATCCCACTTGTTATTTGGGGGCAAAATCAAGCGGTGGAACAAGTGGGTAAGTTCTCCCACCATGATGCAACTGAAATGAGTCGTTGGAGCCGTCGAGAGCATGACTTATTTAATGTCGAGGTTGAACATTTAATAGGTAATGGTGCTCAAGTTGATGAGCGTGAGCTTAACTACTATCGATACCCAAATACTCAGGCTTTATCGCGTCGAGGGGTACAAGGGTTATATCTAAGTAACTACATGCGTTGGGACCCACTGGCTCAAAACCAAGCGATGACTCAGCACGGGTTCGTGCCAGAAGCAAACTCATCTTCATTTGATGTGTATGAGCGAGCAGGCAGCTCGGTGTACTATCAGTTGCATGATTTACTTAAATTGAAGAGAGTAGGTTATCGTAAGGTGAATGATCATGTGGCAAGGGAGATTCGTCACGGTCGTTTAACGAGTGAGGAAGGTCGCACCGTATTGGAAGGGTATAATCAAGCCCCGGTTCATGTGAAGCCATTTTTTGATTGGTTGGGTGTCAGTAAGAGTGGCTACGACTGGTTTAAGATGCATCGCCTCAAAGCAGTTCAAGCGCTTATCACTGAAAGTCGCTGTGACGTTGACATTATAGTGAGGTTGCCAAGAGCTGTGAGAGATTTTTTATTACCGACAAAAACAGCACGAGAGCACCATGTTGTTTTTGGAAAAGGTATATCTATCTGATATTGAGTGTTTTAATTGCAGTTTGGGATGTGTGAATGAAAATTAGAAAATCGCAGATTTATCAACTTGAAGCCCCTAAAGAGCTAAAAGTTATAGATAGGGAACTCTCGATCGAAAGTGGCGATCAAGTGTTAGCTGAAAGCATTTATAGCGCTGTATCTCCAGGTACAGAGCTGTCAGCATGGATGGGAAAGCCTCCTTTGCGTCCGGGTAAGATATACCCACGAGTGCAAGGCTACTGTAATTTGGCTCGAGTTGTTTCTATTGGTAATCAGGTTAAAAATACTAAAATAGGCGACTGGATTCTTACTCATCAGTCTCACCGAACTGAATTCTGTATTTCTGAGAGTGAGATATTAGTTTCATTTGATAACTTAACGGATGTTGAAGCAAAAAAAGTTGTAAACACTTATTTGTATCACTTAGGCTACTCTTCATTACTTAAAGCAAAATTTTTCCCAGGACACAAGGTGGGAATTATTGGTTTTGGTGCTTTAGGCTATACAACGGCTGCTTTGGTTGCTGCATTTGGTGGGGCGCCAGTTTTAATCACTAGCGATCCTAAACGTGTATCTATATTTAATGACCCATGTGTTTCTACATTGTCAAAAGAAAGAGCACGAAGTAATGATGAACAAGATTCGTTCGATATAATTATCAATACATCCGATAGTTGGGACGATTATTTAATTGGATTAAAGCTGCTACGGTTAGGGGGCGTTTGTGTGCTATTAGGCTTCCCTGGTCGAGGTGAGAACCTACCAAGCTTTAACCCTTTAGATTCTAGCTACCTTTACGATAAGCAGTTGAATATAAAATATGCAGGTCATGTTTGTGAAAGTGATTGTCTTCCTATAGATGTCAGGTTTACGCTAAAAAGGAATATGGAATATATATCGGATATGATTTTGAGTAATAGAATTGAAACAGCAGCTCTTAATTCTTATGTAGAGAATTGGAAGGAATTAGAACAAGTATATACTCATTTAAATAATAGAACTGTCCCATCTCTAGGGGGTATTTTAAAGTGGTAGCAAAGTGTGCAGTGATCGGTTGTGGAAGAATGGGGGCTCAAAAATCTGAGCGACTAGAAGGCATTGTTCCTTCTGGTTGGTTACCAATATCACATGCTGAATCAATAGAACAAACTGATATTATGAGTTTGGTTGCATTTTCTGATAATGATGAAAATAGGCTTGCAGAAGTTTCAAGTGACTATGATGTAGATAAAAAATATCTAGACTATGAAAAACTGTTAAAAGACGTTCAGCTAGATATTGTTACAGTTGCAACTAGAACGCCGATGAAGTTTGATATTATTAAAAGTTCAATTTTAAAAGGTGTAAGGGGGATCTATGTTGAGAAACCACTTTCAAACAGTTTGAGAAAGACTGTTGAGCTTTTAGAGCTTGCTGATAGCCACAGGTGTTTTTTATCATATGGCGTAAATCGAAGATTTCATTACGTATACAGAAAAGCAAAAGAGTTGTTGGCTGAGGGTGCTATCGGTAAGTTAATAGAAGTTAGTGTTGAATTTGGATGTTCACCATTGCTCTGGACTCACCCTCATAGCATGGACATGCTCACGTACTTCGGTGGAACTCCTATTAGTGTTAGAGCTGATTTAGACTCCAACTCTTTTAACCTTGTTAGTGATAATATCGTAGACTCTGATCCATTAATCCTAAGTGCTCAAATTGTATTTGAGGGTGGGGTTCGAGGTTCAATAAGCTGTGGTGAAGGAGGTGTTGTTCGATTGTTAGGCTCTAATGGCACAATGATTATCCATGGTGATGGTGCTTGTATCCAAATGTCTACTAAATCAGAATCTCATTCTCCATATTTTCATGATCAAAAGTTTATAACACCTCAAGCGCCTAAAGGGGCAACTAAAGTTGCTTTCGAAGAATTAGCAAAGGTTGTACAGGGGAATATATCAGAAGAAGAGTTTATCGAAAAAATATCACCTAATGATATCTTGTATGGACAACAGTTACTATTGGGATGTGCTTGGTCACACTTAAATTCTAATAAATACATTGATATTGATACTATTCCGAGTGATCTAACTGTTACTGGTAAAAACGGGCAATACTTCGCATAAGTTACAGAATATGAAGAAATTTCTAAATGCAATAAAGACGATTCGTAGTGCTATTCTTGTAAAAGATGAAAAACCAGACTATATATCAAAAAATTCAATCTTGTTTGGCTGTCATGATGTTAACCGTTCTATGAAAGAAAATGGAAAATATTATTCTCCAATTTTAGAGGGTGTTAAATCATTACTAATTGGTAAGTATGATTTTGTAAATATCTCACATCCGTTTGCTATACTATCTAGTGGTAAAGTAAAGGGAGGAAGCATAACTTTAAACTATAGGTTCTTAGCTATGCGAGTTAAATTGTTTTTTAGCTCTATATTAGGTTTGAAGAATTATGATGATTATCGAACGGAATTAGAGCTTCGAATATATAGTGATTTACTTGAAAAAATAAACCCATTGATGATAATTTCGATTCAACCGCCACTTGGACTGTGTAAAGCTGCGCGTTTGAGAGGAATAAAAGTGGTTGAACTAATGCACTTTAATAATATAAGTGCACATGATGATATATTTACAAAACATTTCTCTCTTCCTGATGAGTTATTACCTAATGTTATTCTGAGCTTTGATCAATGTAGTTATAAGACTGTTTCGGGTTTGTGTGAAGGTCGTGACATAATATCTTATCAAACCGAAGATGCTTGGTATAATCATTTGATGTTTAATAAAGATAAAAATAATGATGAATTAAAGTCGATAATCGGCGATTTTGACAAAGTTATTCTAGTATCGCTTCAGTGGGGCTATGATGGTGAAAGAGACCGGTTATCAAATATAATACCTAACGGTATAGTTCATCCTGCTATTGAAGATTTAATTCAAGAATCTAGCAAGGATACTTTATTTTTAATTCGTCTACACCCAATTCAGATGTTAAGACCTTGGTATAGACACCATGTGGAACATGTCCGAGCATTAGCTACAAAATATAAAAATGTTGAATTTGAAATGTCAAGTAATTTACCACTGCATTACATACTTGATGACGTCGATGTGCATTTGACTATGTCTAGCAGTTGTGTAGGTGAAGCTGCGATAGCAAAAGTTCCTTCTCTTTTACTATGTCCATCTTTAAAGCTCGGAAATGAAAACTATGGACTTTTTAGAGAGCTTGAGTCTGAAGGGTATGTTACCTTTGGTGAATTGAATAAAGAGTATATACAGAAGTGGGTTAATATATCGTGTAAACAAGGTTCAAAAGATATTTACAATGTCGAAGAAGTTCGAAATTCATTGAAAGCATTTTATTTTGATTTAATAGAAAATAAATATTAAAAACAAACCTTAAGGTTAAAGTAAGTGAAAAAGTATATAGTCATGGTTTCAGGTGGAATTGGGGGGGCTGAGAAACGATTCTTTGATATTTTTAAAGGGTTAGTTGCATATGATAAAGAAATATATCTAGTCCTACCAAGTTGCCTGTTTAACTTGATATCGGAAAGCGAAGATGTCCAGCCTTATCTTTGCAATATTGTAATAGTGGACATGCCTGCGTGGTCACCAATACGCTTTGCCTGGAGATTTTATAACGATGTTCTTAAAGTGGCTAAGAACGAAGATGTTTTCCACTATCCTTTAAGCCCTCTTTTTTTTCTGCACCTTTTCGGAGGTAAAAAATTCACAATTTCATATTGCGATTGTTACAATCCTCCTAAATTAAGTACTAATAATAAAAATTCGACACTACAATATATTGCCAGCTTTTTCTCAAGTAAAATTGATATTTTGAGTCCAAATGTTTTTTCTCTTGTAAAAGATAGGAATCCTTATCTTAAAGACAAAATATCATTGACTCCTGGGGGGACATATATTTATCCAACTGAAAATGGAAATGAAGAAAAAGAACGAAAGTTAGTTTTTCTATCTAGATTGGAGCCAAATAAAGGAGTTGAGGTGCTATTCTCATTATTGCCTAAAATTAATGAGCAATTGAGCTCGGAGGCATCAGTGCGATTTGAAATTTATGGCTTAGGGAGTCTATCTGATTTTGTAACGGAGCAAGTAGAGATACTGAGGCTTAAGGGAATAAATATAGACTATTTGGGTTATGGTGACCCTAAGAAAGTTCTTCCAACTGCTTGGGTTGTTTTTTCTTTACAGGAAGTGACGAACTACCCCTCAAGAGTTGTAGCAGAGGCGCTATTGGAAGGGTGCGAGGTTATTATTTTAGATACTGGTGATAGTCGAAGATTTGGTGACAAAAAAGGAGTAAGTTATTTGGATGAAAATTTAGAGAACATAGAAGAAATTGTTAGTGATATTATCGAAAGATCTACTTATAATAATATTAATATTGTCAATGTTATAAAAAATGAAGCCCGATGCTCATTTAGTTCGAATCAATATATCAGCTACTTCTATACATTACTAGGCGGTAAATAAGGTGAATGTTGGTAAATCAAATTCATTGATCCTATGTGTCATTTCTTTTTTTATTGTAAGCTCGATTATAGTATTTTTTTCAGAATCTATTCAAGCGATGCATGCTGCTGATTATGGAAGTGCCTATTGGTTTGCTAGTGACCCTGGTGTTTATTATAAAATATTTTTACTGCGTGATGGTTCAACCATGACAACTGAGTCATTAATTTACTCATTTATGGTTGGTGCGCCGGTTTTAATGCTATTGCTAACTGATGGTCAAGTTTCACCTATTCTTATTTTTTCTTGTATGGTCTTCTTTTTTTCTCTTTATTCATCTATGAAATATTTAGAAAGAAATAGGATTCTATTTTTCTTTGGGATTGTTCTGATTCCATATGTTGCATTAGGCTTTTTTGCTTTAAACAAAGAGATATTTGTAGTGTCGTCAACTCTATTTTTTTTGGCGTACTATAAAAGTAACAATATTAAATATTTATTATGTTGCTTTTTTTTTCTGTTTTTTGCTCGTTATTACATGCTGTTTGTGTTTGTTTTTTGTTTATTTATTTTCCCTCCCGGAACTGGTAAAGTTCGTTGGAATTTTTTGTTATTGTCTTTATTTTTAGTTTCATTGCTCTCGCCCTTTGTTTTAAAAGGAGGCGCCTTGATGTCCTACTCTAGTGATGCAGCTGTTGGTGATAGTGGTTTTGTTTCTTTAACATTTTCAAATATGATTAGAAACTATATGTACTTTGTGGCATACATACCTAAGTATATTATGTTAATATTATCAAGGTTTTGGACTGTAATTGTGTCGGGAATTCATGCGGGTGCTAAAGCTAATTTATTGGGGTTTCTGTTTTCATTGTATACAATATTGGTTTTAATTTCGGTTGTTTTTAAAGTACATAACAAAAAAAGTGACTCATATCCATACCTAATGATGGCGATATTTTCCCCACTTCCAATTATGTTTAACGATATATTTCATTGGCGTTATTATATCTTTACAATTCCTGTTTTTATTTTTTATTTAAACCAAAGGAAAATTAATAATAGTGAAAAAAGACATTAAGTTTTCTTATCATCGAGAGATAAAGTATGTGCGGTATAGCAGGTTTTTATAGTAAGAATATCCCTTCAACATCCAGTTATGATGTTTTACGTAAAATGGGTAATCAAATAGAATCAAGAGGCCCAGATAGCTCAGGAGAATGGCTAAATTCAGAAGGAAAAGTTGGTTTCGCTCATAGAAGGTTGGCTATTTTAGATATAAGTGAGTCTGGGTCACAACCAATGACTTCTCAGTCAAAAAATTTTACTATTGTATTTAACGGTGAAATATATAACCATCTAGAGTTAAGGGCTTTAGTGGAAGAAGAGCGTGAAAATTTTGAGTGGATAGGTTTCTCTGATACAGAAACAATTTTAGCTTGTCTGGACGTGTGGGGTGTAACAAGGACTCTTAGTAAGTTGGTTGGTATGTTTGCTTTCGCTGTCTGGGATGAAGGTTTAAGAAAGTTAACTTTATGCAGAGACCGTATGGGTGAGAAACCTCTTTATTATGGCTGGCAACAAGATGAGTTTTTGTTTGGCTCAGAGCTCAAAGCACTTAAGGCTCACCCAAAGTTTGTCGGTGAAATAGATAGAAGGTCTTTAGCACTTTTACTTCGTTATTCTTATATTCCATCGCCAAATTCAATCTATCTAGGTATATCTAAATTAAGTCCAGGACATTATTTAGAAGTAGATTTAGAAAAAAATACATGCAACGAGTATAAATATGAAGACGCTGAAGACCTAATTCTTTCAGCAAAGAATAACTCATTTAATGGTACTGAACAAGAAGCTATAGAGAAGCTAGAAGGTCTCTTAAAAAAAGCAGTAAAAAGTCAAATGCTCTCAGATGTTTCAGTCGGAGCATTTCTTTCTGGAGGGGTTGACTCTTCTTTGGTGGTTTCCTTGATGCAATCTCAGTCAGAGACTCCGATAAAGACTTTTTCAATAGGGTTTCAAAATGAGGCTTATGATGAGGCTGTTTATGCGAAAAAGATTGCTGAGCATCTAGGTACAGAACATACGGAGGTGTATGTAAAGCCAGAAGATGCATTAAATGTTATTTCACTTTTACCTCAGCTATTCGATGAGCCTTTTGCTGACTCTTCTCAAATACCAACCTATCTGGTATCCAAAATTGCAAGCCAACATGTAACTGTTGCGTTGTCTGGAGATGCAGGAGATGAAGTATTTTGTGGTTATAATCGTTATATTGTGACTGACAAAACTTGGAGATCGCTTGCTAAATTACCTTTAAGTGTAAGGGCAATATTGTCTAAATTGATAACACTTTTACCTATAAAATATTGGGATGCACTTAACAAGGCTTTGCCTTTTAAGCACCAAATGTCCCGGCTTGGTGAAAAAATGCACAAAGGTGCTGCGGTATTAACCTCTGATTCTCTCACTGATCTTTATACAAACTTGGTTTCGAATTGGCGAGAGCCAGAAAGTGTCGTTTTAGGAGTGGACAAGAGACATGTTTCCTCAATTAAAGAACATGCAAGTAGGCGCTTGTCAAGCGATATTGAACATATGATGCTCTTAGACACGCTCTCTTATTTACCTGACGATATATTAGCTAAGGTTGATCGTGCTGCAATGGGAGTATCTTTGGAAACTAGAGTTCCTTTCCTCGATCGTGATCTTGTTAGATTCGCTTGGTCTTTACCTTTAAACCAAAAAATTAGAGATGGTGTAGCCAAGTGGTGTCTTAAAAAAATATTGTATAAGTACGTTCCCAAAGAATTAATTGAGCGCCCTAAAATGGGGTTTAGTCTTCCTTTGGCTGAGTGGTTACGTGGTCCGCTCAAACCTTGGGCTGAAGAGCTATTAGATTGTGATAAAATGAAGACGCAAGGATATCTTGACTCTTCCGTTATTAGAGAGCTTTGGCTGGAACATTTATCTGGTCGTAGCGATAAACATTCTCAATTATGGCCGGTTCTTATGTTTCAGCAATGGTTAGAATATAATGAGTTCAGTTGAACACTTCTCATTGAGGGAATTTTTAAAAGCTCACACAAACATACTTGTTATATTTGTGTGAGTCTATGAAATTAATTTAATTAAGGTATAGATGATGTCAAATAGGGCTATCGATTCAGATTTATTAAAGAAAATACTGGGTGTTGATGTATCCCCTGTTTCTTTTTCTGCTATCGGCGACATTCATTCAAATCATTCAAATAATTTGTTGACCTATTTGAAAGAGAAGAAATATATTGAAGTTGTATTAAATAATAAATTTATTCGGGGTGTCATATGTACCCAAGAAGTAGCTAATTTGTTACCGGATAAAATTGTTAAAGTTATTCATAATGATCCAAACTATGCTTTTTTCTCTATTGTTGATTATTTCGGCAATAGTAATGTAGGCGACTTTGACAGTGTTATTAAATCTCCAGTTTACTATTCTAATATAACGATTAGTAATAAAAATGTACAAATTGGCGAAAACGTTATTATTGAGCCAAACGTAACAATACATTCCGGAGTTGTAATAGAAAATAATGTTATATTAAGAAGTGGTTGTGTAATTGGTTTAGATACATTTCAACACCAAAAGACGTCTAAAGGAATTATTAGTCCAAAACATGACGGTATTTTACACATAAATTCAGGGTGTGAAATCGGAGCTAACTCTACTTTGAGTCGTGGTTTTAGTTACCGAAATACTGTTATTGGCAATCATTGTAAATTAGATGCTCAGGTGTACGTCGGGCACGGCACGATTATCGAAGATAACGTGTTGGTCTGCGCAGGTGCTAGAATTATGGGGCATGTTCGTATCTGTGAAAATGCCTTTATTGGTCCATCAAGTTCAGTTAGCAGTAGAATCCATATAGGCTCTAATGCAAGGGTTTCTATTGGCTCTGTTGTTACTAAAAATGTCGAATCTGACAGCGTCGTATCTGGGAATTTCGCAGTTCCTCATGATAAATTTATTCAGTTTATGAAAGCACAGGTTGAATAAATAATTTCTTTAATTTTAAGAATTGAAGTTATACTTAGTTCTTTAGAGGTATATAGTGAAGTATAGAAAAGATATTGATGGCTTAAGAGCTGTGGCTGTTCTATCGGTCATCTTTTTTCATTCTGGCGTGATTGCATTTTCTGGTGGTTTTGTTGGAGTTGATGTATTTTTTGTTATAAGTGGTTATTTGATAACAACTCTAGTTTATAACGACATTAAGAAGGGAGAGTTTAGCTTTTTATCATTTTATAAGAGAAGAGCGTTAAGATTACTTCCTGCTCTTAGTATTACGCTATTTTTTGTTTCTCTCTTTGGTTTTATTTTTCTTAATAATGCAGAGTTTAGTAATTTAGGAAAAGAAATAATATTCTCCTCTGTTGGTTTGGCGAATATATTGTTCGCTCAGGGGAGTAACTATTTTGTTAATGATAGTGTTTTCAATCCATTAATCCACCTTTGGTCACTGGGTGTTGAAGAGCAATTTTATTTTTTTTGGCCATTGATATTATTCCTTTTAGGACGCTATAACTTTCGCTTTCTATTTGTTATAACATTGTTTTTCATATGTTCATCTTTATATTTGTCAGAGACTGCAATTGAGATGAACCCTATAAAGTCTTATTATTACCCACATTATAGGTTCTTTGAGTTATTAGTAGGTGCTATTTTTGCTATTTTAGCTTCGGATAGGCGTTTTTCTTATTTGCATTCTAATGCCGTAATTAATGAGTTACTTTCATTTTTTAGTTTTTTTGCTATAGTTTATTTTAGTTTCGCATTTGATGAAAATACTCTATTTCCAGGGCTCAATGCCCTTTATCCTTGTATTGCTACCGGCATTTTTCTGTTTTGTTCAAAGTCAACAAAAATGGGTGACATATTAGGGAGTAAATTTTTTGTCTTTATTGGTTTAATATCTTATCCATTATATCTATATCACCAACCATTTTTATCTGTATTGCATTTTTTCAATATTGATATGAACCCTGTAAATTTAGCAATTTCTACGTTATTGGTTTGTAGTCCCTTAGCTTGGCTGACTTATAGATATATAGAGAGGCCGCTCAGGAAATCGTCTAGCTTCCATAAAGGAAAATGGCCAAGTTCATTAACTTTGGTTATATCTACTATTCCAATTTTTGTTGCTATAGGTGTTTTTATTAATAGAACACATGGTGTCCCTTGGAGATTTAATCTTTTGAACTCATTTGCATATGAAGTGAGTCAAAACAATGTTAGTAGCTTTCATGATAATTTTCAGCGCGGATATTCAGTGGGGCAGGAATCTGAGGGTAGGGTGTTATTCGTTGGTGATTCTGTATTACAAAATTACGTGGTTCCAATTGTTAATGCTCTAGATATCGAGCAATATGATCAAGTGGATGTAGTAAGTCGGGGAGGGTGCGTATTACTTAAAGGAGTTTCATTCCTTGATATTTTTTCCGATATATCATGTGATGACATTCGTGATAAGTTGTACTCTAGCGACAAACATTATAACTTAGTAGTTATATCGCAAAGCTGGTCTCTATACGATAAAAACATTCTGAACACTATAGATGATGGTAGCGAACTCTATTTTTTAAAAAAATGGGATAAACTACTATCGGATACCGTTGAATATTTTAATAATAAAGCTGATAAGGTGGTGATTATAGGAGCACATCCTTTTGTATCTGGAGCACAAGCTATTGAGCCTAATATACTGTTGACTAAGTCGAAGTATTTATCGGAGATACAGAGTTTAGAAGTGGTAAATATTAATTATTTGATAGACTCAAAGGTTTTTTTTCAATCATTTGTTAACGATAAAACTTCTATCTTATACCCATATGATATATGGTGCGGTGATGGTGGGGCCTGTAAACTTCATGATGAAGATTGGTCTTTTTTTGTAGATACAAAACACATTTCGTACGCTGGTGCTAGTTTCGCTGAAAAAAGATTGAATCAAGAGAGAATGTTGGATCTATTTAAAGACTAATTATGAAAAAAATAATTTTTGTTGTTAATGATGACTGGTTTTTTAAGTCACATAGGCTCCCAATTGCGTTGCGTGCAAAGCAATTAGGTTATGATGTACATATTGCTACGGGCCAATATGAAGGGTATTCAATCTTTAAGGAGTATGGGTTCAAGCATCATACTTTTAGAATTGCAAGGGGAAAAGTTAGCCCGATTTCTGATCTCTTTATGTTGGTTGATTTATGTCGATTATATTTCAAAGTTAAACCTGATATTGTTCATCATGTAACTATAAAACCAGTGATTTATGGTGGGATTGCATCGAGAATTGCGAACGTCAAAGGGATCGTTCAAGCAATATCTGGACTTGGTGTTATATTTATTGGTGAGGGTATTCGAGATCAAATCAAAAAGTATTTAGTATCAAAGTTATATAAAGTCGCTTTAGGTGGAAAAAACTCCGTAATTATTTGTCAGAATACTGATGATAAAGCAACATTAGAAAGTTTAGTAGGGTTGCCAAAACTCAACTTTAAGATAATAAAAGGGTCAGGTGTTGACTTGGTAGCATTAAAATATGTTCCATATAAAACTAGAGGAAATAAAAGGGTGGTTTTGTTATCTAGGATGCTAAAAGATAAAGGAGTATTAGAATTTTATGAAGCAGCAAAGCTATTAAAGCCCAGTTTTTCAAGTACAAAGTTTATTTTAGCCGGAGGAACCCACGACAATCCATCCTCCCTTGATGAAAAGAAGCTGGAATCTTGGAACAAAGAAGGGGTCATTGAATGGATCGGTCATGTGGACAACCCTAATAGTGTAATAGAAGATGCCGATATCGTTGTTTTACCCTCATACCGTGAAGGGCTTCCTAAAGTGCTTCTGGAAGCTGGCGCTATTGGGAGAGCGGTAGTTACAACCGATGTCCCTGGTTGTAGAGATGCTGTAATTGATGGACGCACCGCATTGGTTGTGAAAAGTAAATCAATAGATGAATTATCTGAGGCAATTAGAACTTTGTTATTAGATCATGAATTATGCGTATGTATGGGACTAAATGGACGGCAACTTGTAGAAAAGGAGTTCTCGATCGAGCATGTGGTTCTTAAGCATTTTGAAATATACGATTCTTTCGGTAACAGATCAATTTAGGGCCGGCTCACCCCATTTCAGAGACATCTGACATTAAAAAATTATCAGAGAACTTCTTTTTCCACTGAAGAGGGGTGAGAGTGTGCCGTGGCACTGAATCCGGTTTTCTAAGCAGGGAAAATTCATGAACATACCCATGTTTAAAGCAGGATAAGCCGAACATGAATTATATGGAATTTAAAGAGCATTTTAGCATATTGAGTGATACTCGTCAGGAAAGAAAAACGACTTATAACTTCTTCGAAGTGATGTTCCAAGTAGTGACCGCGATGTTATGCGGAATGAAAACTTGGGATGATATTGAAGCCTTCGGCGAAGAGAATTTAACGTGGTTTAGAAAGTTCAGTGACTATGCCCATGGAGTGCCGAGCCACGATACGCTGGCACGCATTGTTGGGTTGGTTGACCCGGACGAATTCTCACTGTGTTTTGTCCGTTGGTGTAATGATATTCAGCGCGAAATGGCGCTTGAAACTCATCATGTTGCGATTGATGGCAAGTCCTTGAGAGGAACATATGATTACAGCAAAAACAAGTGTTTAACACATATGGTCAATGCTTATTCGGTAGATGCAGGGCTTGTTCTTGGTCAGTTAAAGACAGATATCAAATCCAATGAAATTACGTTGATCCCAGAGATTTTAAAGCTAATCAAAGTGAAAGGACGGGTAATCAGCCTTGATGCTATGGGCTGCCAGCGAAGCATAGCAAAAGAGATAGTGGAAAGAGGTGGCGATTACTTAATGTCGGTGAAAAGTAACCAACCGCGTTTACACGGCCTGTTCGAATCGAAATTTGCTTTTGATAAGCTTGGAGAATACGCAGCCCAATCGGTTGAGCAAGAAGAGGTCGGTAAGCGAGGGCGCAAGATGGTGAGAACGTATATTACCGTACCATTTGAGCAAGAGCATGGTGACTTTGCAGTAGACTGGAAAGAGTTGAAAACGCTATGCATAGCAGTAACTTACCAGAAAGATAACCACGAATTATCAGGCAGTATGGGAATACGGTATTTTATTTCCTCGAAGAAATTAACCCCATCAGGCTTTGGTCAGTTGTGCCGTGGAAACTGGGGTGTAGAAAGCATGCACTGGTGGTTAGATAGTGTGATGAATGAAGATGATAGCAGAATCATCTACAAGCACGCCTCAGAAAACTTGTCACGAATTCGTCAAATGTGTATGAACTTTATCAAGTTAGTTGAGAGTATCCGCCCCACGATCCCACGGGGCGTTTTAGTGTGAGAAGTTCCAAGGAAGCAGTGAGTTGATATCAGGCTCGGACTTTGCCAGCTCTTTCATACATTTGACCATGTAATCGTAGAGTATCAGTCCGTTGGCTTTCGCCGTCTCGATGATGCTATACAGCAAAGCGCTCGCATCAGCACCAAGCGGATTCGTCGAGAATAACCAATTTTTTCGGCCAATGACCAGCGATTTGATTGCGCGTTCCACTCGGTTGTTATCGATAGATAAATGTCCATCGTCAACATAGCGTATCAGCTTAGGCCACTGCCCCAAGGTGTACTTAATCGCTTTTCCAAGCGGACTCGATTCAATGACTTTCTGCGAGGTTAACCAGTCATAGAGATCATCCAGCAGCGGTTTGGCTCGGGATTGCCTTTCAGACCAACGTTCTTCGACCGAAGCGAGTTTTAATCGCGATTCCAGTGCATACAGCTTTTGGATTTTGGCTAACGCCACATCCGCTTTACCTGTTTTGCCTTTGCCCTGAAGCTTCTTCGCCTCCATGAACTTACGGCGAGCGTGAGCAAAGCAACCCACATTGGTCACGTTAGTTAATCCGTCATAAGCCGCGTAGCCATCACTTTGCAGATAGCCTGAGTAATCGCCCAAGAAGTTCACGGGACACGCTCTCGCGCGACTGTTTTGATAGTCGAACAAGACGATATTTTTCATGTCAGGTAAGGTGGCTTTGGGGGAGTCGGCTCCCGAGCAGTACAGCCACATGTAACATTGCTTGTCTTCCTTGAGTACATTGAGTGGCGTTTCATCGGCCTGAACCACCACTTGTTCAAGTAAATGTATTTTTAATGCTTGATAAAGCGGTTTGAACTTTTCACTGACTTGGATTACCCACCTTGCCATGGTCGTTCTCGATAACTCAATGCCTGATTGGGTGAACAAGGTTTCCTGACGATACAGCGGCAGCGCATACTGATATTTGCCTAAAATAATGTTGGCAAGCAGGCTTTCGGTAGCGAAGCTTTTGGGAATGATGCTTATCGGTGCGGGTTGTTGGTGAATTTTGCTTTTTTCAGCCTGTTGTTCACACTGACGACAGGCGTATTTCGGGCGAACATATTCCAACACTTTTAGGACGGCGGGCGTGAACTCCAGCTTTTCACTGCGGTCTTCGCCGATTTTATGCAGAGTGTGTTGGCAGCATGAGCACTGTTTGTCGTGCTCATCTAGGTCAAGCTCGATAATGTCACGTGGCAAGTCTTTAGGAAGCGGTTGACGTTTACCACGATGTTTGATGGTCGTCGTTGTTGTGGTGGTGATAACCTCATCTTCCGCTTTCGCCGCTTCACATTCCGCCTCATTAAAGAGGTCGCCCTGTGCTTCGTTATATGGTTTTAACGCTTCCGAGCGTTTGGCGAACTGACGGTCAAGGGCCAGTTTAAACTGCTCAATTAAGGATTGGCGCTCTTGTTGCCACTCTTTTTTCTCCGACATCAACGCTTTCACCATAGCTTGAAGCTCGGCGATGTCTTGGCTTTCTGGGTTAATATCGGGCGTCTTTTTCATGGCATTGATTATACTAAAAACACCACGCCAAAGCTTGATATAACTGACTTTTTTCGAGCTTAACTCATTGTGAAATTGTCTATTTTTATCGGTTTATGGCCGATTATCGTGAAGCCAGATAACAGCCTGTCTAAGTCAAAGTGAGTCAGGGTGTACATCTGTTTTTCCTCTTGAGTGGGCCATTTGAATTTGGCTTTTTCGAGCCGTTTGTACCACAGGGCAAAGCCCGTTTTATCCCAGTACAACACTTTAACTTTGTCGCGTTGTTTATTGGTAAACAGGAATAGCGCACCTGTGCCTAACGGCAAATCGGTTTCGGACTCGATAATTGCGGCTAATCCATTGATGGATTTTCTAAAGTCCACGAACTCTCGATACAAGTAAATATTGGGTGCACTGAGCATTCTCTTCATGATAGTACCCCAATTAGTTCGGCTAAGTAATGGACGGGAGTGCCTTGAGGTACGCTGAGTTCAACGTTATTTATCGATAAAGTCATATTGGCTACGGATGCTTGAGCCACTTGGTAGTGAGTCGTTTTTTCGATAACTTCGGCTTTAACAAAGCCGCCGATATTAGCTGACTGTGTAGTTTGTAACTGTTGGCGTTTGGCATAAAAGGTAGGCAGACTTAGCCCGTTACGCTCACAGAAGACCCGCTGGGATAGATGACTGGATTGGTATTTTTCAAACAGGGTTTGCCATTCTTGGTCGGTGCGTCGTTTTGCCATTTCAAATCTCCTTGTGGTTGGAGATTTGATCTTATGGCGGACTGAGGATGATTAGAATGTGGGGTTTATGATGCGCTTACAGTTGAGATGAAGGGCACCCTGAAAAGACGGCAGTTAAAATGCGCATTGAATACGGAGTTCCGTGAGCGAGTTTTATTTGGTGATTAACATTTCGTTAACTCATGCGCGGACCCTGGTTGTGAGCCTTTATGTAGAAAGGGTGTTTATTAATTTTCTATGGTGCATGCCCTTGGTGAATATTTTCATTTTGTTATTCACTTTTATTATTTTTTGTCGGAGAAACATCCAAAGCTTGCTTTAACCACGTAGTGATACGCCAAACGTAAGTGAGGATAAGCAAGTAAATCAAGAAACAGGCGATGAAGGCATAGAACATAACATATTCAGGTACGCCCATTATTTCTGCATAAATACCAATACCAGCATAAGTTGCTGCAATCAGGCAAATCACAATTAGAGTCTGAGTTGAACTCAGGCCTAGGCGCTGAAAAATGTGATGTAAATGCTCTCTGTCTGGTTTGAAGGGTGAGCAGCCACGTTGCATTCGACGTATCATTATTGCAGCCATGTCCATAAGCGGTACAGCAATCAACCATAGTGCGGTAACTGGCTGAAGAGGTGCCCCTTTTCCATTTTGGCTTGAAAGCAGTAAAAACCAAATTACAGTGAATCCAATAACCATGCTTCCAGCATCACCCATAAAGACTTTGCGTTTTCTTCCAAATGCACCAAGGTTTAGAAGTATGTATGGCAGCATGATCACAACCATCACCAAGCAAAGGTAGGCAATATTTTGTTGCCCATCATGTGCCAGTAGAATCCCCAATCCGCCAAAAGTGACGACCGAAAGCCCTCCTAATAGCCCATCAATACCATCAACCATATTAAACGCGTTGATAGCGCCAACAACGGCAAATATTGTAACCAAGTAACCAAACCACCCTAATGTGATTACATCTCCTGTTCCAAAGACATCACCAATCGTGTGGAGTTCAATTCCTCCTATCATCATCATGGCTACCGATAGTATGGCTTGAACAGCAAATCTAATCTTGAAGCTTATATCGAATTTATCATCCAACGCACCAACAATAACTAAGGTCATGATACAAGCAGCAAATAGAGGTGTATGGGGGATTATAGATGTGTTATTGAATAAAAAATAAAGCATAGATATACATATCGATATGCCCCCAACTAAAGGGATTGAACCATTGTGTAGCTTTCGTGCATTAGGCTTGTCGACTAAGCCTATCTTTTTTGCAAATTTTCTCAGCAAGAACAATGAAGCCAGAGAAAAGAAAAAAAGGAATGCGAGGTCAACAAGTGGTATTAGCACGAAAATAAGCCTTTTAGAATAGTGATGAACAATATTAAACGAATTACACTTTTCGATAAAGTAAAGCGATTCGTTCGGTGAGTATATCCTTAGCTTTTTGCCATCAAAACAGTGTTTTTTGATTAACTTTCTTAAAAATAGGTGTACCAACACAGTTTATTACATTGTGAAATTGATGTCGATCGGGCTGATTGAATGAGAAATTCACTTTGGATTGAATTGAATTCACAATGCATTTTTGATTCTTTAGGAACTCGCGTATGAACATCACCCATCATGGCGGAAAACATACGGTCACCGGCTCTTGCCATGAACTCAATCTTAATGGGGGCAGCGTACTCATTGATTGTGGTTTAGTGCAGGGGAAAAGTCCAAAGTCGCTCAATATCGAATTTGCGCTTCGCCATATCAAAGCGTTGGTGTTAACGCATTCGCATATTGATCATATCGGGCGTATTCCATGGCTATTGGCTGCAGGCTTTAACCAACCGATTTACTGCACTCCTGCAACTGCAGAGCTTGTGCCACTGATGCTCGAAGATGGCTTAAAGCTTCAACTTGGGCTTAACCATGGGCAGCGCCATCGAGTATTGGATCGCGTAAAGTCACTGATTAAGCCTATTGAATACGGCGTGTGGCAGCCAATTTCTCGTGATCTCCCTCATTGCTATTTTCGCTTCAACCCAGCAGGTCATATATTGGGTTCGGCATTTGTCGAGTTTAAATTACCAAATAACGAGATTGTGGTTTTTTCTGGTGATCTCGGTCCAAGCAATACGCCACTGCTGCCAGACCCTGTTTCGCCACCACGTGCGGACTACCTCTACATTGAAACGACCTATGGCGATAAAGTTCACGAAAGTGTCGAGCAAAGGTCGCAGCGCCTACAGGCCATTATCAACCGTTCACTGCAAGATGGCGGCACGATCTTGATTCCTGCGTTTAGTGTTGGTCGAACTCAGGAATTACTGTTTGATATCGAGCAGTTGATTTTCGAACATGGTATTGCTGGAAATATTCCGATTATTTTAGACTCGCCGATGGCGCAAAAAGTAACCAAGTCTTATCGCCGTTTTAAAAAACTGTGGGGCAAAGAAGCGAAAGTGCGTTTAGACGCAAAGCGGCATCCATTGGCTTTCGAGCAGTGTATAACGGTTGAAGATAATCGCTCACATCATGCTTTAGTGAACCGCTTAGCCTCAACGGGCGAGCCCGCAATTGTTGTTGCTGCTTCTGGTATGTGTGAGGGTGGGCGAGTGATGGACTATCTAAAAGCGCTATTGCCAGATCAGCGCACCGACGTCATTTTTGCAGGTTACCAAGCTGAAGGAACGCTAGGCCGCGCAATACAGCAAGGTGATAACCAGGTGTGGATTGATGGTAAACAAACGCAGGTTAACGCGTTCATTCATACCATGTCTGGCTATTCAGCCCATGCAGATCAAGCAGACCTGTTGCGTTTTATTGAAGGTATTGCTGAAAAACCAAAGCAGATCCATCTAATTCACGGAGAGCCGGAAACAAAGCAAGCTTTTGCTGTAAAGCTCAGAAGTGCGGGGTATAAGTTTGTGAGTTGAGGTGAGTCAGCGAACGAAGGTTTGCGTTTCTCTTTCCTTGGTGGGAAGGTATCATACTTCATCCGTTAGAATTCGAGCATCCCGTGCTAAGGTGAATACGATGACTTTAAATCCTCAACGTTGGAAACAGCGTCTACAAAACTTATCCAAAGCGCAGCATCGTCTTGAAAAAGCTTGTTCTCAAAAAACTTACAATGAACTAGAGCTTGCTGGGTTAGTGCAAACGTTCGAGTTTTCATTTGAGTTAACTTGGAAAACGCTAAAAGATTTACTTGAATTTGAAGGTTTTGATGTTGCTTCACCACGAAGTGTTATTCGTACTGCATTAGAGGCGAGACATCTTTCTTCTGATCAATGTGAGGTGCTACTTGAAGCATTGATGAAGCGAAATCTGCTATCACATACCTACGATGAAAAAAATGTCCTTGAAGCACAACAGCTTATTGTGGAACGTTTTTCTCCGGTAATCGGTGAGATTACCGACTATTTAGAAGTGAAAAGTTTAGAGGCAAAAAGTGGTCAGTAAAGCCCTTGTCTCAATAAAAATTGGTTTAAAACTTCATCAATATCAGTTATTGAACGACGCAGTATTGTCCAACCCTTTGGTTGAGCGTGCGTGGGTTTTTGGCTCTCGGGCGCTGGGTACATTTAAAGAGAGTTCAGATATCGACATTGCGTTAGAAGGGAAAGCGCTCACCTTAAATGAGATTGCGCTGATGCTTGATACTTTGGATCAATCATCTTTACCATACAAGGTCGATTTGTTGATTAAGCATAAAATCACTTCACCTGAATTGTTGGCCCATATCGAACAGCATGGCTTGCGGATCAAGTGAAAGCCGAAACCCCTTAATACCCTTTATCAAAATCAATACGGTTTTCCAGTTGGAAACCTTCACGCCATAACTGGTAGTTGCGTGTAAAAATCTCTACCACCTGCTCAGGAAAACTGACAGCGGCAATGTGCGGAGTTAACGTGATGCTCGGGTGTTGCCAAAACGAATGTTCCCTATCGAGCGGTTCTTGCTCAAATACATCCAGATAGGCGTGTTGAATGTGACCCAGTTCAATCGCGGTAATGAGGTCACTCTCGACGAGGTTTTTGCCGCGTCCGACATTAAACAATAACGCCTGTTGGCAATGACTCAGCGTATTCTGGTTTAACAGACCGAGCGTTTGAGGCGTGTTGGGTAAGGTACTGACCACAATATCGGCTTGGGCAAAGGCCGCGCCAAGTTCATTGACATGATAGGTCTGATCAAATTGGCCACTTCTAGCAGGGATCCCTGTACTGTTAACCCCAACAACCGTTAAACCAAACGCTTTTGCTACCTGTGCTAAGTGACTACCAATCGCACCCGTGCCGAGTATAACCATGGTTTTGCCATTAATTGACTGGTAAGCATGCGGTAGCCATTGTTTGTGTTGCTGTTGAACTTGGTAGCGTGGAAAGTGCCTGAAATGTGCAATAGTGTAGCCAAGTACATACTCGGCAATTTGTTGGCCAAAGATGCCTTTCACATTGGTCAATTGGTAATCTTGACGCAAATTAGGGTCAATTAAAGTATCCACACCGGCATAGGCTGATTGTAACCACTCTAGATTAGGGAAGTCTTGCAGACACTTTGCGGCCATTGGGGGAGCTGCTAGCAGAATAGTTGCTTGGTGGCGATCGGTAGTGATAACCAAGTCTGTCAAACCCGCTTTCTCTAGAGCTTGGCGGTAAATCTCATCATGCTCGGTAAGAATATACACTTTATCGGTGAAATTGTTCATCAGCTTTGCTTTTTTCCCTGTTGTTTATCAAGTACACTTCCGCTGTCTTTTTCTGCAACGATTGAGTGATTATGCTACAAAACCCTCTACAGGTTCGTCTTGAGAAATTTGAACCTTGGCAACAAATTACTTTTATGGCGTGTTTGTGTGAACGTATGTACCCGAACTATGCCATGTTTTGCGATAATGCTGAATTTGCTCATGCGCGAGTATATCGCGATATTCTAGACAGCGTTTGGGAATTGCTCACGGTAAAAAATGCTAAAATTAATTTCGAGAATCAGTTAGAGAAGTTGGAAGAGATCATTCCAAGCTCGGAAGATTTTGATGTTTACGCTGTTTATCCTGCAATCGATGCGTGCGTAGCGTTATCTAACTTGCTGCATGGCTTGCTTGACCGTGATTATTTGTATGAAAACATGCAGAAGATCAGTCAAATTTCAGTGCTGACAGTCGCTCAGTTAGAAGAAGCGCAAACCGGCGAAGCGATCAATAATGAAAACCAAAAGCAGAATGAAGCGGTTTGCGAAGAGTGGGATATCCAGTGGGCTATTTTCCGTCCACTTCGTGAAGCGGTTGAACGCGACATTGATTTAATTAAAGATTTACGTCAAGAGCTGCGTGATGAAGGCGTGAGCAACATTGGTGTAAGTCTTTAGCTTAAGTGCAAAAAATCCGATATCTTTGTTTCGATATCGGATTTTTGATATTCAGTTTAACGTGAATTAAGCGTGCGTTTGTAAATACGCTTCCAACTCTTCCATTAAAGTTTGGGTCACTAGCTCACCGTCAAGATAACAAGCCACATCATTTCCGTTGCGCACGCCTAAAAGCGTTGCTTTCTCACCGTTGTTGTAAGTGATGTTCATTTGTATGGTGTTGTCATCAATTTTCTGCATTTCACCTTTTTCAATCATCGAGCTTATTGGTGATTATTCTTCATCTCGATTTTCAATGACACCGTGTTTCTTTTTCCACATTTCCCAGCGTTGGTAGGCCAACTGCTGCATGTCGGTGATCTTGTCAGCCTCATCTACAATTTGCTCACCTAGTAAATATTCAAAGATATCTTCTAAAGTCAAAATGCCTTGTACTGTACCGTATTCATCGACTACTAAGGCTAGCTGTAGACGCTTTTTCATGATTTGCTCGAACGCTTTAAACAGGCTCATTTTGTTTAAAAGCGCATGCAGTGGGCGCATCACTTCTTCTAAACGTTTCTCACCTTGTCCTTTTTGTTGCAGCTTAAATAGCTCTAAACGAAGCACAAAGCCGACAATATTGCCTTTGCTTTGGTTATATACCAGTGGACGTGAGAAAGGTGTTTCACTGTGTTGCTGTAAAAATTCATTGATGGTCATTTCACCATCGACGCGAAATAGTACCGTGCGTGGCGTCATTACTTGGGTGACCGGGACATACTGAATACTCAACAAGTTATTGAGTATTTTTGATTCGCCTTCGGTAAGCTCACCACTTTCATTGGCAAGTAGTGCCATAGCCGATAATTCATCGCGCATTTTAGGTTGTTCAATATTACGAGCCAAACGCTTGGTGATCTGCTCTGAAAACCAGACAAATGGAGTCAATGCCCAAACCATCCAACGTAGTATTGTGGCAGCAACAGGTGCCAGTTGACGCCAGTAAGTAGCGCCTAGGGTTTTGGGGACAATTTCAGAAAGTACCAAAATACCTAACGTTAATACTGCAGAGAATACTCCCAGCCATTCGCTGCCAAATACCACAGCAGCTTGTGCACCAGCACTAGCTGCACCGATGGTATGAGCGATGGTATTTAGCGTTAAGATTGAAGCTAGTGGGCGATCAATATCCGCTTTTAACTGGTTTAGTTTTTCAGCAGCAGGGTGCTGTTGTTGACGTAGTTGAGCAAGATAGCTCGGTGTAATACTTAATAGCATCGCCTCTAAAACCGAACAGATAAAAGAGACACCGATAGCAACGGCAATATAAACCGTAAGCAAAAACATGAATGATCCTTAGTAAGATATACCATACCAATAGTGCGTTTCACGATACCTGAACATGACTGGTGCTGATATTTTAAGTCGTCTACTGACTTGAAATATCAGGCTATTCAAGTATAGACATGCTATAAATAAGGCTTTCAAGCATGAAAAACAAGCCAATGTGTTTTGTTAATCAGTAACAAATTGTGAGTTAATGCTCATATTGTGGTTAAAAGTAAGGCATAGAGACAAAACTTCAGTGACAAACCTTTGCCAGACGGGGGCTTTATGCTTTAGAGTGATCTCAATTCGATAACCTATAAGAAGGGAAACCTAATGAACAAGACCCAATTAATCGACTTTATCGCAGAAAAAGCAGACCTATCTAAAGCACAAGCAAAAGCTGCTCTTGAAGCGACTTTAGGCGCAGTTGAAGGCGCTCTCAAAGAGGGTGACCAAGTTCAACTAATTGGTTTTGGTACATTCAAAGTAAACCACCGTGCAGCGCGTACTGGTCGCAACCCTAAAACGGGTGCTGAGATCCAAATCGCAGCAGCAAACGTTCCAGCATTCGTAGCAGGTAAAGCGCTGAAAGATTCAGTGAAATAATTTATACTACGCCGAGATACTCTCTCGGCGTAGATTCTTCCCATGAAAAAATTCCTGTTACCATCTCTATGCTCTCTTTTCCTTATCGGGTGCACTGCTTCTAGTCACACGCCCAATATTGAACAATATGTAAATTATACCAGTGGACAAACGATGGGTGATGCCACCAGTTTTTATTGGTATACCGAGCGTCTTGTTTTGCCCAACAGTGCCGCTGACTATGTCAATTCTGGTGAGTATGGTGGCTATCAAACCAATTACCGCTGGGACGAAGGCTCATTGCGAGAGTTAAAGCGAGAAGGTTCATTACCGAGCAACAATAACTTGGTGCCTTATAGTATTCATCTGCGTTTTAATAAAGATGGTGAAGCGGTTTATCAACAATATCGTGTTGATGGAAAAGTGCTGCCATTGAGTAAAGAGCAGCTATCTATTTACCTTGCGCAATCTCAGTATGTTGCTTCTGTTACTAAAGACAATCGCGGTTTGTCATTAATCCAAGGTGTTTGGGATGGTGAAGTATTTGCAAGCTGCACTGGCAATCAATACAGTCAAGTTGAATTCAATCAAAACTTGCATCGCGTTGATACGAGCTCTTCGTCACCGAAGCATTACCTCGCTTTTCTTGGTAAGGTTCGCAATAACCGCATGTATGTTGAGAGGCTGTTAATGCAGGCCGATGAAAACCATGGTTGTGTAAATAAGCCTCAATTGATAGAAGATTAAAAAAATAAGGCGTTCATTGAACACCTTATTGACAAGAAGTGATGAGCTGTTTTTAGTTTGACTCTTGCTCACGTGCAATCGCGCGGTAACCAATGTCGTTGCGGTAGAACATACCATTCCAACTCACTTGTTTAGTAAGAGCATAAGCGCGCTGCTGAGCTTCTGATACGCTATTACCGAGTGCTGTTGCACACAGTACTCGGCCGCCGTTAGTGACTACATCGCCAGCATCGTTGTTGGTTGTACCTGCGTGGAAAATTTTCTCACCTTCCACTTCTTGTTGTGGTAAGCCTGAAATGACATCACCTTTAGCGTAATCAGCCGGATAACCGCCAGCAGCAAGGACAATACCGATAGACGCACGAGGGTCCCATTTCGATTCCATCTGATCAAGTTTACCATCGATAGCTGCCAAACAGAGTTCAACCAAGTCAGATTGCATACGCATCATAATCGGTTGGGTTTCTGGGTCACCAAAACGGCAGTTGTATTCGATTACTTTTGGTGTGCCAGCAGCATCAATCATCAAACCTGCGTACAAGAAACCTGTATATGGGTTACCTTCAACTGCCATGCCACGTACGGTAGGGTAAATGACTTCTTGCATCACGCGGTCATGAATCTCAGCGGTCACAACTGGCGCTGGGGAGTAAGCGCCCATACCGCCAGTGTTGGGGCCGGTATCTTTGTCGCCGACGCGTTTGTGGTCTTGGCTGGTGGCCATGGGTAACACATTTTCACCATCAACCATCACGATAAAGCTTGCTTCTTCGCCATCTAAAAATTCTTCGATGACCACGCGACTGCCTGCATTGCCAAAAGCATTGCCTGCCAGCATATCTTTAATCGCATCTTCCGCTTCTTGCAGGGTCATTGCCACGATAACCCCTTTACCAGCAGCAAGGCCGTCAGCTTTGACAACAATCGGTGCACCTTGCTCACGTACGTATGCTAAAGCTGGGTCAATTTCAGTGAAATTGGCGTAAGCCCCAGTTGGAATTTGATGGCGAGCTAGGAAGTCTTTAGTAAAGGCTTTAGAGCCTTCAAGTTGCGCCGCTGCCTGAGTTGGACCAAAAATAGGTAATCTAGCTTCACGGAAAGCATCAACCACGCCAAGAACCAATGGAACTTCAGGGCCAACAATGGTCAGTTCAATCTGTTTCTGTTTGGCAAATTCAACTAGTTCAGAGATGCTCTCTACGCCAATGTTGACGTTTTCTAGTTTAGGCTCAAGTGCTGTTCCTGCATTGCCTGGCGCAATAAATACAGTTTCAACTTGAGAGTTTTGCGCGACTTTCCAACCAAGAGCGTGTTCGCGACCGCCAGAACCAATAATTAAAACTCGCATATTTAAAATTCCTTAATCTTAAAATATCGTTCACTCAAAGTAGTTGCTGCTGTGGCGTCGTTAACGACGCCACGCTGCCAAATACGAAGAGAGTATTAATGGCGGAAGTGACGCATTCCGGTAAAGATCATCGCCATACCGTGTTCGTCGGCGGCGGCAATCACTTCGTCATCACGCATTGAACCACCAGGTTGGATCACGCATTTTATCCCCGCTTCTGCAGCGGCATCGATGCCGTCACGGAATGGGAAGAAAGCGTCTGATGCCATCACACAACCTTCCACTTGTAGTCCTTCATCTGCGGCCTTAATCCCAGCGATTTTCGCCGAGTAGACGCGACTCATTTGGCCAGCGCCCACGCCGATGGTCATATCACCTTTAGAGTAAACAATTGCGTTAGATTTCACGTATTTTGCTACCTTCCAGCAAAATAGTGCGTCTTTTAGCTCTTCTGCGGTTGGTTGGCGCTTCGAGACAACTTTAAGATCTTCGGCTGAAACCATGCCTTGGTCACGGTCTTGCATCAGTAGGCCGCCATTAACGCGCTTGACATCAAAGCCTGTTGTCTTCGTTGACCATTGACCACATTCAAGTAGGCGAACGTTTTTCTTCGCAGCTACAACTTCTACCGCTTCCGCTGAAACAGAAGGAGCGATGATCACTTCAACAAATTGACGTTCCACGATAGCAGCTGCAGTTTGGGCGTCTAGCTCACGGTTGAACGCGATGATGCCACCAAATGCAGACGTTGGGTCTGTTTGGTAAGCGCGGTTGTATGCTTCAAGAAGGTCACAACCTAGTGCAACACCACATGGGTTAGCGTGCTTTACTATCACACATGCTGGCTCGGCGAATTCTTTTACGCACTCAAGTGCTGCATCGGTATCGGCGATATTGTTGTAAGACAGCGCTTTGCCTTGGATTTGGCGTGCAGTCGAGACTGAGGCTTCCTCTGGATTGGCTTCAACATAGAAAGCGGCCGCTTGGTGACTGTTCTCACCATAGCGCATATCTTGTTTTTTGAGGAACTGCTGGTTGAAGGTGCGAGGGAATTTGCTCTCTTCATCGGCCTTCTTTCCTTCGTCATCAAGTAAAGAGGCGCCGTAAGAAGGAACCATAGTGCCGAAGTAGTTGGCGATCATGCCATCGTAGGCAGCAGTATGTTCGAAGGCCGCAATCGCAAGGTCAAAACGAGTTTCTAGAGTAAGAGACTTATCGTTAGCGTCCATCTCGGCAATTACGCGGTCATAGTCATGTGCATTCACCACGATAGTTACGTCTTTGTGGTTTTTAGCCGCAGAGCGAACCATGGTTGGGCCACCGATATCGATGTTTTCAACGGCATCGGCTAGAGTACAACCTGCTTTTGCTACGGTTTCTGCAAATGGGTACAAGTTCACTACCACCATATCAATGGCTTGAATACCGTGTTTTTGCATGATTTCATCATCTTGGCCGCGGCGGCCCAGAACGCCACCATGCACTTTCGGGTGTAGTGTTTTCACACGGCCATCCATCATTTCAGGGAAACCGGTATAGTCAGAGACTTCTGTTACTGCAATACCTTGGTCTGCCAATAGGCGAGCGGTGCCGCCAGTAGAAAGAATATCGACACCACGCTTCGTTAATGCTTGAGCGAACTCAACAATGCCTGTTTTGTCTGATACGCTGATCAATGCGCGGTGAATAGGACGAGCGTTATTCATGCTTCGGTCTTCCTCAAATCATGGAGTTAATGGGAAATTTGATGGCGCACATTCTAACCAAATAATTACAAAAAAGCTCGAGCAATCGTTTGCTATTGCAAAAATAATTGTAGAAATGGCGAGAATAGGCAATAAAAGTTACGAAAAGGTTAATTGAGGTATTTATGTTTCAGATCGGTGAATTAGCAAAAAGGTGCGGTGTATCGACAGATACATTACGTTTTTATGAAAAAAATGCGTTGATTAAGCCTGCAGGGCGCAGTGAGTCTGGTTACCGTTTATATAATGAAGAAAATCAGCAACAAGTCAGTTTTATTCTTAAGGCGAAAAGAGTCGGGCTGAGTTTAGATGAGATAAAAGAACTATTAGAAATTAAATTGGAAGCAACAGTACACAGTTGTGCAGAAGTGAAATCGATCACCTCAGCAAAATTGATGTCAATCGACCAAAAAATTGCTGAACTGACCACTATTCGTCAAGCATTAAAGAAAATTAATGATGCGTGTTGTGGCCATGCTGAAGATAACGCCAGTCACTGTTCTATTTTGACGGCGTTAGCCATCAATAAACCTTAGTTTGCATTTTTGATAATAGTGAGTGTTAGGGACGTTATATAAACCTTTACATAATCGCCTGCTTATTTTATTGATATTTTTAATATCTAAATTAAACGGATGTGTGAGGCACCTCTTATTGCTGTTGTTGCTTGTGGTGCACACATGGTTGGAATGTATTTTCAAATCAACGACTGGATTTTGAGCGTTGATGAAAATAAGTTGTATCGCCAAGATAGGGAAGTTGCGGTCGAACCGAGATTAATAAACCTTTTATATTTTCTTGCAAGAAATTCACGGGAAGTGTTTTGTCGTGAAGAGTTGATAGAGCACGTTTGGAACGGAGCGATTGTGACCGGCCAAGTGGTGATTCAATCAATCTTTGAGCTGCGAAAACTACTACGTGATGGACGTGAGGAGAATATTAATTATCTCACCACCGTACCTAAACGCGGCTATAAATTAATGGCGAATGTGTCTGAAATTACGTCAGAACAATTTGCACAGCAACGCGTTGGCGTTGTCGTATCAAATGAACCATTACAAGTTTGGCATTTTCAGTGGTGAGTTCTCTTTCTCTATCGTTGATTTTTGCATCTTTACGCCACCCATAAATTTGAAATTCATACAACGATAGCTGTCGTGCGGCAGCTGCGACACCGACTTTCTCTGCTAACTTAAGCGCTTCGGCTTTAAATTCAGGAGCATGTTTGATTCGTGTTTTCTTAGTTGTCATTGTTCACATCGTTAGTGATTGTACTCACTTAACTCAGTGTCCAAAACTTCTGGTGTAGATCACTACGATTTGAACCTGACCATTCGTACAATGTTGCCTTCGCTTTATAAAGAAGATACAAGTTTTTACGAGGGCATGCGTATCCAAGAATTGACGCAAAGTATTCATGACCTGATTAAGAAATATGCATTGCCAGAATTGATGTACAAAGCATTTGATGTATTGCCTGAGATGAAAGTGACGCCACACGCGGCATGGCAACAAGAGCTTCGTGGTCAAACGGAAGAAGTGCTGTTGAATGAAATGGTCACAGAAAGTTCTCGTCCAGTATTAGAGTTTTTAGAAATGCTGTGTGAAATCGGTGCTTATTATCCTGGCTTTGAAACGGATATTCACGGTTTGTATCGTCAGGCCGATGGTAGTTACACAGTGAAAGTGCTGAAAGATTAATAAAATAGAAAATTAATTCGAGCGTGCCTCCATTCACCAATGTACGTTGAGCAGAGAGAGCCTTTTGACTCTCTCTTTTTCGTTTTTATTTCTCAATCATCGAATTAAGCTGACCGTTATTAAGCCGTTCATTTAAACCTTAAACACACCGACGCTACGAGCTAGTTGCTGGCCGCTTTGCATCAATTGTTCGCTGGCGGCGACAACTTGGTTTGCTTGCGCTGCCGCTTGGGTACTGTGATCGGCGATATTGGTTAAGTTGCGGCTGATTTCATCGGTCGCCATAGTTTGCTGAGAACTGGCTTCAGCGATGTGTTCATTGAGCGATAAAATAGTATTCACTTGCTCATCAATTTCATTGAGCATTTGCTGTGCAAGCTCAGCTTGTTCTAACGTTGCTTTTGATTGCTGCTGAGTTTGTTCCATTGACTGGCTGAGTTCTTTAGCTCGATTTTGCAAGCTAGCAATGATCTGTTCAATTTCATTGGTGCTAGTTTGAGTTCGAGTCGCCAGTGCCCGCACTTCATCGGCAACCACTGCAAAGCCTCGACCTTGCTCACCAGCACGAGCCGCTTCAATGGCTGCGTTGAGTGCCAATAAATTGGTTTGTTCTGCCACGCCTCGAATCACAGCCAGTACAGCACCGACATCTTGCGTTTCTTTAGTTAGACTTTGAGTCGTCGCTTCGGTAGCGGTCAATAAGTCGGATAATGAATCCATGTAGCTTGAGGCTTTGGCAATCACGGCACTACCTGCTTGGCCTTTTTCACTCGCAGTGTGCGCGGCTTTGGCTGCATCGTGAGCGGAGTTGGCTACTTCTTGGTTGCTTGCATGCAACTGATTCATCGCCGAAGCTACGGTATCGATTGATTGCTGTTGATCCATGGCTTTATTCGATGCGTTTTGAGCCACTTGTGTTAACTCAATAGCAGAGCCTGTGATGTGTTCAGTTATCGGGTTAATGTCTTGCACAATATGGCGAATTTTGGCCGTAAATTCATTAAAGGCTTGTGCGATATGCGAGAGTTCATCATTGCCTTTCACGTCCAACTGCTTGGTTAAGTCGCCATCACCTTTAGCGATCTCTTCTAATGCATTTTGCGTTTCTTCACAAGGCTGAGTAATGCTGCGGCTGATGGTGGCAGAAAGGGCGATCATCACAATAATAACGGCGCTAAGCAGCATAAGAACGGATTGAATGCGTTGCCAAATCAGTGCGTTGATATCATCAATATACACTCCAGTCCCAATGATCCATCCCCACGGCTTAAACAGTTTTACGTATGAAATCTTTTCTACATCAACCTCTGAGCCCGGTTTTGGCCACATGTAGTTGACAAATCCCTCGCCTTGTTTTTTGGTGACATTAACGAATTCAACGAAAAGTTTTTTACCGGTTGGGTCTTTGATTGTTGAGAGATTTTTTCCATCTAGTTGCGGCTTAATCGGGTGCATGACCATTCTTGGTTCAGAGTCATTGATCCAGAAATAATCTTCATTTTGATAGCGAAGTTTAGCAATGGCTTGTTTGGCTTGCGTTTGAGCTTGTTGTTGAGATAGCGAACCACTTTGTTGTAATTGATGGTAATGCTCAAGCAAGCTATGCCCGGCCTCCACTAAGTGGCGGGTTTTGGTTTGCTTGGCAGTCATCAGATCATCTTGATAATCATTGAGCATCGAGATAAAAGGGATCAGTAACAGCAGCGTGATAACACTTGTCAGCAAGAATAAGCGGGTTCTGATTTTGGTGCGGCGTAAGCTGGATAGGGCCATAAACTTCACTCCTTGAATACGGCTAGCGATACTTCTCTAAAGAATCATTTTTATTATTGGATGTTTGATTATGGTTGAATTTCTAAAAATTGAACATAACAGAGTACATTTGTTACGTAAATGCGACTAAAGGAGGAATAAAACATCAGCTTATTCATCGTTTCACTTTTTAAATCTCACAATAAAAAGTGTTTAAAACGAAAAAACCGAGCACTGAGGCTCGGTTTTGAAAGCGATGGTATTTAACGGTTAGATTAGTTCATGCCGTATTATCAGAGCTGTTGTTTTCCCTTGTTTTTTATTGTTCGCAGTTGAGTTTTAAATTCCATTTTAATCAATGTATTAGCTGGGTTTTTGTTTTTATTTGTCTTTGGTTGTTTTTGGTCTTATCATGATCTTGGGGTACATATTGGGGTACATGGAATTGATTCTATGTACCCTTTTAAGAGGGCGTCATGGGCAAACTATACGATAAACATTTAAAGTCAGTTGTAGATAAGAGTCATTCTGGAGCGTTTGTATTAACGGATGGTAATGGCTTAAGTGCTCGTGTCTCTGTTAAAGGAAAAGTTCGCTGGCAGTACCGGTACAAGATTGATTGCAAGAATAAACGGATGGATTTGGGGGATTATCCGGCCTTGTCTTTGGTGAAGGCAAGAGATATTGCTGACCAGTGTCGCGAGTGGTTGGCTGAAGGTTTTGACCCTAAACTAAAGCGCAGCCTAGAGCGTGCAGAAAAGCTATATCCTGTGACTGTAATAGAAGCTCTTGAATATTGGCTTACAGAATATGCTGAAGAAAATCGAGCCAATGCAGATAAGCATCGTGCTCAGTTTCAGCGTCACATATACCCCTACATTGGAAAGCTTCCGATTGAACAGACAGAAACGCGCCATTGGGTGGAGTGTTTTGATCGGATTCGTAAAGGCATTTCGGGTAAACAACGTCCTGCTCCTGTTGCTGCTGGTTATGTTCTTCAAAATGCTAAGCAGGCGCTTAGATTTTGTCGAGTAAGGCGTTATGCCACCAGCCGTGTGTTAGACGATCTCACTATTTCGGATGTCGGTAATAAGCAACGCAAAAAAGACAGATTACTTTCAGTTCAAGAACTGGTTGATGTTTGGTGTCTTACCGAGGGAACCAAACTACTCCCTTACTACGCTAAGCTTATTCGATTGTTGATAATATTTGGTGCGCGTAGTCAGGAAATTAGACTGTCGACATGGGCTGAATGGGACTTTAATGAAATGCTTTGGACAGTTCCGAAAGCTAACAGCAAAACAGGTGAGCGAATTTTACGCCCGATTCCTGAAGAATTAAAAGATTGGCTTGTAAAGCTAAAAATGGACACTAACGATAAGGATTTTATTCTAGGGGAATTGAAATCATCAGAGTCTGTTAGTCAGTTTGGCCGAAAGCTCTGGAAGCGACTAGAACATGCAGAAGCGTGGACCCTGCATGATTTACGCAGAACGTTTGCGACTTGTCTGAATGACCTTGGTGTCGCCCCGCATATCGTTGAGCAATTGCTAGGGCATAGCTTGGGTGGCGTTATGGCTATTTATAACCGAAGCCAGTACCTGCCAGAGAAGAGAGCTGCGCTTGATATGTGGGTAGAGCATCTAGATACGCTACCCATGGCTAATGAAAATGTGATTCCTATTAGAGCTTAGGGTGGCATCTTAGATAAATCGCTAGCATTGACCGTTTACAGAGCTATTCTTTGAGGATTTTTTGTAAACAACTAAATGCATCTTCAATTAAATAGGCGTTTTTTTCTGGCGACATTCCATCGACAGTTTGCTTTACTGCCTCGCTGGGCCCTAAAGTGACCGCAGTTAGTATTAAGATACCACCAATAACTCGTAGAATTTGCGATTTCCTTTCAGTTGCAGGTGAGAAGAGGTTATCTAGGATCCATAAAGCTGCTGATAAGATTACTAGAGTATGACTATCAAAGATTCCAATCTTGTAGGCAGAGTAGAAAAATATAACTCCTAAGATTAGTAACAAAGTTAACCAAAACTTACTCTTTGGCTGAAATGACCCAAAAGTAGCTAGCTTTAGGGGCTCTGCTCTATATGCGGCCTCTACAGATTCTGCGTATTTTTTATAAGCTTCCAATCCCATTACAGCCCGCCAATAAACGTATCTACAAACCCTTTGAATCGCTCAGTTAGGCGATTTACGATCTTTTTGCGTTGCAATATGGTCGGCTTAGCCTCAAGAGTATCGGCAAAGTCTTCACGTAACGGCATTTCCTCGCTAAGCTCATAGCGGTTAACTAAAATTTGTAGCTTGTCGGTATTGAGCTTTTCTTCTTCGGCCAATTGTTCCAGTGCTTGGCGTTTCTCTCGTTCCCAGAAATACTCGAACTCTTCTTCGACATCAGTATGCGCAGGAATACCGTCGAGGTGCTCATTCATGAATTTCTCGATGAGTTCTTTCTTGCTCATTAAGGCTGGGTCTGAATTGATCAGGTTAGCGATAACTTGTCGTTTCTTCTCCTGACTCTCACCGCTCTCTTCTTGATACAGTTCGCGCAGTAAATGCAGTATGTAAGCGACATTGACTTCATCTCTGTGTAGCAGTTCTAGTTCGAAATCAACGTCTTCTAGAATGGAAACCTTCTCCTTGCTGGTGGACTCACGAATCTGTCGGCTTAGGTCGGTGTATTTGCTGGTGAAGTCTTGGTACTCCTGCTCATCCATGTCGGTGTTCGACATCTCAAAGTCAGCATAGTTACTGAGCATATTCTTGAGTTGCACTAGCTTACGGAACTGTAGGACGAACAGCTTTTGCGCATCTTCATCAGGCAGTAGATCAACAGCATCGACATTTGGTGTTATTGCTTTTAATGCTTCACAAGCCTTATTGAAATCGGCAAGCAGTTCTTCATAAGGGGGCAGTTCAATCAACTCTTTGGGTTGTTTATTCGAAAACAGAGTGAACGCTTCATCTGCGGCTTTTTTCAGGTTTCTGAAGCAGATGACATTACCATGAGACTTCTTCTCGTCCAGAATGCGGTTGGTGCGTGAGAACGCTTGTATTAGGCCGTGATGCTTGAGGTTCTTGTCGACATAAATGGTGTTCAATCTTTTCGCATCGAATCCGGTTAAGAACATGTTTACCACCAGCAAGATATCAACTTCTTTGGCTTTTACTCGTTTAGATATGTTTTTGTAGTAGTCGTAAAAGGAGTCACTGTCTTTGGTGCTGTAACTTGAGCCAAACATCTTATTGTAGTCGGCAATAAATCCTTCGAGCTTTTCTCGGCTATGGAGTTTGACGTTGTCGCCTTGGTTGAGGTATTTCTCGGCAACTTCCTTGACTTGCTTATCGTCGCTAACGCCCAGTTCAAACTCTTCTTCTTCGTTCGCTTCAAAGTTGAAAATGGTCGCGATTTTAAGGTTGTGCTTGCCTTCGTTCTTCTTCTTGGCAAACAACTCATAATACTGAATTAACTCAGGTACACCGGAGACACAGAATATAGCGTTGTATTCGCCACTATGGGTTTTACGCTTATGGTTGGCAATGATGTAGTCAGTGATTCTTTCGAGTCGGGCTGGGGAGGTGAGTAGCTCCTTGGTATCGATATCTTCTACTTCGATATCGAGGTTGTTGTTTGAGCCATCTTTGTATTGATAGCGTCCCACATATTCAATCGCAAATTTAAGCACGTTTTGGTCACGGATTGCATCGACAATCACATAGGCGTGCAGGCGCTCGCCAAACAGATCTTGAGTGGTCTTTTTGACCGAGTTCTTGGCGATAGCATTTTCAACAAAAATGGGTGTGCCCGTAAATCCTAACAGCTGCGCATTGTTGAAGAAGTTGACAATGTTTTGATGTGTATCGCCAAACTGACTACGGTGGCACTCGTCAAAGATAAAGACGATACGTTTTTCTCTTAAGGTCTCCATCTCACACAGGTAGCGCTGTTTGGTTACAATGTTATTTAGCTTTTGTAGGGTAGTGACCACCAGCTTGCTATTGCGTTTTTCGTTGACGTCCTTGCCCTTGATTGGCTTGTCTAGTAATTGATGGAACAGGATACGAGTGTTGCTGGTGGTATCCACACAGCCTTTAGAGAAAGCATTAAACTCCTCGGCTGTTTGGTAATCGAGATCCTTCCTATCGACGACAAATATAACCTTGTCGACCTCGCTCAAGGCCGTCATCAACTGAGCTGCTTTAAACGAGGTGAGGGTTTTACCTGAGCCCGTGGTGTGCCAAATATAGCCATTGTCTGACGAAGTTTTGACCTGATTGATGATCGCTTCTACCGCATAAAATTGGTAAGGGCGTAACACCATTAGACACTTCATGGTTTCGTTGAGCACAATGTACTGGTTGAGCATCACAGTGAGGTGCTGAGGGGTTAAAAATGCCTCGGCGAATTCATGGAGTTTGCAGATGCGATGGTTATCGATATCGGTCCAGTCAAAGGTCTGTTTAGCAGAGAGTTCACTGTTATTGGCAAAGTACTGGGTGTTGACGCCATTGGACACCACAAATAGCTGAATGTAGTTAAACAAGCGATGGTTGGCATGATAAGAGTGCTTTTGATAGCGCTTAATTTGATTGAAGGCCTCTTTAAGCTCTATGCCTCGGCGTTTTAATTCTAACTGCACCAGTGGCAGGCCGTTGATCAGAATCGTCACGTCATAGCGGTTAGTGTAAGTGCCTTTGACGGTAATTTGCTGCGCAATCTGGAAGCGGTTGTTTTTTGGCTTATCAAACAGCAGAGTCAAATGCATCGTATCGCCATTATCGAGGGTGATCGCGATGCGGTCGCGCAAGGTTTTGGCCTTGGTGAAAATATTGCCTTTCTCTAACTTACCGAGCACTTGGCGAAACTCTGACTCCGAGAGTACGCAGTGATTGACGCGCTCCAGTTGCGCTTTGAGGTTTGTCTCAAGAGCGTTGTTGTCTTTGAGTGTTACTACTTCAAAGCCCTGCATACTAAGCTGCGTGACTAGGTTATCTTCTAGTTGTTGTTCTGATTGATAAGCCATCGTTCTTATTTGCCTTCCTACGCTGATCTAGTCCTGCTTTATATTATTTTGAGTGGTATAGCCTTGCTCGGGATGGTTTGGAGTCGTCGGATAGACTAAGTAAAGTTGTTGTTGTTTCACCATTTGACTGAGGTAGTTCTTTCTGAGTGTGTCTGGCTTCATATCTAGTAGGTTTGCGATATCTGCTAGTTTCAGGCACTGAGGTTCAGCAGCTTTGCATAACTCAATGATGGTTTGTTCTACGGTCGCTTTGGATTTCTTTCTTCCTGCGAGTTGAGCAACTGGATTCGATATTCGTTTGAGTTCTGACCACAAATGTTGCGCCTGTTCATCAAATTTGCCGTTTTGGTCCGGAGTTAGGTCCGGAGTATGAGTATTTTGGTCCGGAGTTAGGTCCGGACCTTGAGACTCTAGGTCCGGCACTTCGTTACCAAATAGAGAAAGTTGCGCCGCACTCGGTGAGGCGACAAAACTAATGCTCTTGCCCGCTTCATTATCTGGGGTAGGTACCTCAATCCCTTTTAGGTGATAGATTTTACCTTTGTGTTTGCCTGCCGACTCTAAATACCCAACTGAGACCAATTGGCTAAGCGCCAGTGTGACCTCTCGGGTGTGCTCAGAGGTGAGAGAGCAAATACGCTCATGGTTAAACCAAGACTCGGTTACAGCCGTTACCAGTATGGTGCGTTTCAGCTCGTTCAATTGTTTATAGTTTTCACCAAACAGATCGACGAGTTGCTGGTGGAGCTCTGGTGACAATATATTCACCATACGCAGTTCGAGCAGCGTTTGGTCGAGTTCGTGTTTTTCGTAGAGGTGCGGCGGTTGCCAGTTTTGGCTGCGGCAGTTGCTGTATATTTTAGGAATACCGGAGCCTGCTTTTTCACTTAGACCAATGTTTAAGAACATTTGATGAATCGCTGGGTTGCGGCACTGGCTGTTACCACCAGCAATGGCTTCCTGTACTGGAATGCGCATTAAGCCAGGATTGCGAAAACCAATAAAGTCGGGATGTTTTTCAATTAAGATATTGTCTTCTGAATCAAAGTCAGCATGCGCGAGCGTGTTGACCAAAGCTTCTCGAATTGCCTCATGTGCCGGAGAGGTGTCGAGGCGTTGACCATTATTCAGTTGGAAGCTCACTTTTAAGTCGGCGGTGAGTTTACGATAAACCTTGCGGTAGAAATCAAAGGCATTACCTGACCACGAACCATCGGTGTAGATACGGTCTATCCAGCGATGAGAGCTATCGTCTTTCTCTTGGTAGTCGAGAGAGTAAGCCGGAAAGGCATCCTGTAGGGCATCCCAGCGGCCAAACATGACTAAGCCTGCCAATGTTAACCCTTCAATACCCGATGCGCGATCTCGTCGCCAAGCGCGAATCGAACGCAGGAATTCTTGATCTGAGAGTTCTAAAAATGGGTGCTGAGGTTTGGCATCTTTAAACATTTGACGATAAACGCGCAGGCTTTCTGGCTCAATATCATCAGGGGTAAAGTGCTCTAAAATCCGTTGGTCGCGCTCGTTCTCTTGCTCTGCCATCATCTGTTTGACGCTATCGGCAGTGCATTTCTGGTCAGCTTCATATCGACGTACAAAGCTGCCTGTCAGTGGGTTGCCATTGATATAAACCGGACGCTCTTTTCGCGGCGCTCTTGGTACATCAATACGAATCAGAGCTTTACCTTCGATAACCTCAACGCACACGTCGCGCTCGCTGAGCAAATTGCAGCTTACTTTGTTGGGGTTATTGGCTGTATCGACGATGTTCTTAACCAATGGGGCAGGGTTTGCGATGCCTTCAAGGCTAAACTGACCACGTTTTTCCTTGATACCGAGCAGAATGACTCCGCCTCGGGTGTTAGCAAATGCGCTATAGGTTTCCCACATATCGTTAGGAACTGCGCCTTTACCATCTCGACCACCAGCAAGTTTGCACTCCACTTCGGCGCTCTCTTGCAGAGCTTGAATATCTTCGAGGTTATTTAAGGTTAACTCTGCCATGGTTCCTCACACAAACATCTGTTGCAGTAGGCCTTTTTTAAACTGCTTGGTCTGATCGATTTGCTTAGTAACGGCGTCAATTTTCTGGTCGATGGATTGTAGGAATTGAGCGATTTTTTGTTGTTCTTCTTTAGATGTAGGAACCGTTAATTTCATTGTTTTCAAATGCGAAGCATACAGGTGGATCACAGAACTACCTTGTGATAAGGCTGCAATCGTTGTTTTTTTAGCTGAATTTAAAAAGTAAGATAAAAATATCCCATTAATTTTTGATTTTACGATTGTCAAATCTCCGCTATAGGCGACATTTGGGAGCATGACACAAGATGCTGTAGCTATATCTATTTGGGTTTCTCCTGAACAAGGTAAGATTACATCATTGATTTCACTTAATATTAAAGAGTTGGTCTCTACATTTGTATAAGAACTAATACTGTTGATTACTTCACCATATATGGTATAGAGCTCTCCATAACGAATGCATGGTGTTTTGCCATTTTCAACAATGTCAGATTTTGATATCCCTTTTCCTTTTGAGAATTGAGCAATATCTGAAAATAGAAACTCCTTCCACTCCGGAAATGCCTTCCCATCCTCATCTTTAAAGCGGATCTGTTGGCTAAAAACCTGCTGCATCACGCCCTTTTTGTACTCTTTAAGAAGACGGTGCTTTTCGGTTAGTTGGCTGATTTTGGTGTCGACTGAAGTGAGGAAGTCAGCGATTTTTTGTTGTTCTTTCCTATCTTCTGGATATACAAAAGGTAGTCCCTTAAGTTCGTCAGTATCGAGTTTTCCAGCCCCAATTCCAGTACCTGTAACCATGTTTAACAGTCTGTTTTCTTGTGCTAGAAACCACAGTAGAAGGAAGTTGCTGGATGTCACTTCACTTGTATTGATAGCTTTTACATCTTGGTTGAAAGCTACTTTGCGCGTTGCTATGCCAACCGGAATTTTGTTGAAAAGCATGCTTCCACGGACAAGCAATAGCAACGTGCCATTTTTAGCGACTTTAGCTGCCTTTAAGCCGCCTTCTGTCAGAGTGTATTCGGAGCTTCCAAATGAGTGACTGTGCATTGA
Source organism: Vibrio sp. S12_S33 (assembly GCF_963889785.1). NCBI lineage: Bacteria > Pseudomonadati > Pseudomonadota > Gammaproteobacteria > Vibrionales > Vibrionaceae > Vibrio > Vibrio sp. S12_S33. The sequence continues at coordinate 54,849 of NZ_CAWPQZ010000004.1, forward strand.
AGACGCACTTATCCATGGATAGTCGCCTCCCCAAAAACTTGAATTATTTTTAGATGGAGTATTTCCGGACTTAAAAAAAGCTATGTCTCCGAGTCGGGTGTTAACCCAAGGTGTAGTAAAAGATTTGAACCTCAGTTCTGGCGCATTGTTCATTCTTTCACCTCAAACGGTGTATCAATCCCCAACTCAGCACAGTAATCGGCAATGGTCTTATCGGTCTCGAGCATGGCTTTATCGTTATCCACTAGCTGTTTGGCGATGGCAGATAAGTCGACAGGTGCTTCTTCTTCAAAGGTATCGACATAGCGTGGAATATTGAGGTTGTAGTCGTTTTCGGCTAAGTCAGCTTGGGTGGCAACAAAAGCAAATCTGTCGATGTTTTCACGTTTGGCGATAGCATCGAGAATGCGCTGTAAGTCTTCTTCTCGCATATAGTTGTTATTGGTGCCTTTCTCAAAATGCTGACTGGCATCAATAAACAGCACGTTGTCATCGGCGCTACGGTGCTTTTTAAATACCAATATACAGGTCGGGATAGAAGTACCAAAGAAGATATTGGCTGGTAGGCCGATCACCATATCAAGGTAGTTTTTGTCTTTGAGTAGGTGCTGGCGAATATGCCCTTCCGCTGCGCCACGGAACAACACACCGTGTGGCAATACGACTGCCATGCGGCCTGTGTCATTGAGCTGGTGGATCATGTGTTGCACAAAGGCAAAGTCAGCTTTAGATTTTGGTGCGAGTTTACCGTAATCGGCAAAGCGATCATTGTTGAGGTGTAGCGGGCTGGCTGACCATTGGGCAGAAAACGGCGGGTTAGCTACGACGGCATCAAAGCGTTCATCAAAGTGCATTGGCGTTTCTAAGGTATCGTCGTTTTCAATATCGAAACGTTTGTAGTGCACACCATGCATGATCATGTTCATGCGGGCTAAGTTATAGGTGCTTGGGTTACGCTCTTGGCCGTAGTATTTGATGTCCTGATTGTTTGACTCTTTAGCCACTCGAAGCAATAGCGAGCCAGAACCGCAAGTTGGGTCATACACCGATTTCACCGTGTTATCGATGGTCACGAGTTTTGCCAGCAATTTAGACACCATTTGCGGGGTATAGAACTCACCCGCCTTTTTACCCGCACCACTGGCGAACATGCCAATCAGGTATTCGTACGCATCGCCCAGAATGTCGATTTCGCTGTCGTGTAGGTGAAAGTCAATGTTGTCTAGGTGGATTAGCACTTGCGCAATCAGCTTGTTGCGTGCGTCCGGCGTTTTGCCTAGCTTGTTTGACTGTAGGTCGAGTTCATCAAACAGGCCGTTGAAGTCTTCCGCGCTGTCGGCGCCCATGGTGCTTTGTTCGATATCGTTGAGCACGTCGCGTACATCATCGAGAATGAACTCGCCATTTTCGCCAGCCTGCGCAATCACATGGAATAACTCAGAAGGTGCAAAAAAGTAACCGAGCTTGTCGATCGCCTCTTCACGAATCGCTTCTAGAATCTCTTTGCCTTGATCACTTTGCTCATCAATATTAGTGAATTTAATCCCATCTTCTGAGAGTAGGGCGTCAGCATATTGATTGAGGTTATCGGATAGGTACTTGTAGAAAATGAGCCCCAAGATGTAGTCACGGAAGTCGTCGGCGGCCATGTTGCCACGTAGCGTGTTCGCGATGTTCCAAAGCTGTTTTTTCAATGCTTGTTGATGTTGTTCGACCATGGTTATTGCTAATTTACAAAGAGTTTATGCACCTGATTGTACCAGAATTTTTCAGTGACTAGCGGGGATCGTGTTGCGCAGTGTTCATTATTTTTGCAACACGCCGCGGAGATCAAATTCCTTGTATTTGGAGCAGGTTAAGAGTTTCGCCTGAGAGAATATCTAACAGCGTTTTTTCTCACATCCATGCCAATGCATTTGGCAAACTTTATTCCTACGAGGTACGTTTATTGTTGTAGTTATGGTTGATATTTTATTTGGACGTAAAGTATTGATCCTTTGTCACTTTATATATCATTGATAAATAGCGCTTGAGGCCTTGCTGTATAAGGCTTAGGCCGCTTATTGTGATCAATTGTCCGATCAGTTTCGAATATCTTACCGCGTAGCATGATATTGCTTGGGTTTAAGGCGGCTGGTGTTGTAGTTTTGTACCCCTTTGACCGCCGATTTACCCTTATTTTTAGCCATGTAGCTTAGGCGAAGTCGTACAGCATTGAGCTCATGATTTTTTAGGTAGGTTTGGATACGATAGACACGGTTTTTGACTTTATAGGAAAAGTTAGCGGGATCAAGTTGATGCCATAATTCCATTGTTAGTTTGTCAATTTCATAACTTTTCTGACATACATGACCACTTAACATTATTGCAGCATGGTAGTGCTGGCTTGCCGCTCGCTCCTGTTCTCTGACCCAAATATAGCCAATCTGGCAACGGTAGTGCTTTTTGAGTTTTATGATCAGTTTTTTGAACAAGGTAGAAATAGCCTGGTTATCCTTAGTAAAGGTGTACTGATGTAGCTGCAATAGAACGATTGTTACCTTGGAGTAATAGCTCAACATGCAATCTAGTTGTTCAAATCCGGCTTTTAGTATCTTGAGGTTGAGACCTTCTGAATTCATGAATACAAGTTGTGATGTTTGATTATGTTCGTAAATGGCGAGCTTTGATTTGATTGGGTGCAGTGAAAGGTGGGACATACAATATATATTACCTGTATCGGCTTAGCACATAGATTGGACTAAACATCACGGCTGATGGAGCTTATCCATTGCCGCGACATTGGAGCAGAAGTTTGTTTCCAGTGTCAGATAAGGACAAAACAAGACACTTATTGACCAAGAAAAAGGGCTTAAGCCCTTTTTCTATCGCTTTGTGTACCTGAGTCGTTCTTTTTGCCATCCGTCGATGTCGCTTACTAACCACCCGTTAATGTTGCCGCATGGAGAGTAAAGAGGCCTCGGTAGGCGGTTTTGCTTGACCATACGATGAATCGTGCGCACGCTTACCCCTAATTTGTTTGCCAGTTCAGTTTTCCGGATGATTCTTAGGCTATGTTCTGGTAATTGCTTGACCATGTGACGGGCGAAATCATATTCCATATTTACAGGTCCTCAGATACGAATTCACCGTTAACCCACGCGATTAAATCAGATAATTTCCAACAAACAGAACGGGTGCCAAGGGTTATTCGTTTGGGGAAGCGACCTTGTTGTTCCAATTTCCAGGCCTGACTACGTGATATTGAGGTAATATGCTTACGTTCTACTTCTCTCACTAAGCGATCGCTAGCTATTAGAAAATCAGGAAGTTGTTTTTCATGAAGATTGATCTGTTGCATAGTATGTTCTCCGGTTCTGAATGGTTCGTAGTGGTATTGAATCGTTTTCAGAATGGAATAACGGAGAACATTATGCTGGTCAGTCGATACTGATTTCCATTATTTCTTGTTTTTGGCGGCGAAATGTCGTTTCAAGAAGTCCATGACTAGCAATGATTCATTAGATCCGTTTCGTCCTCGTGATTGAGCTATCTTAGTAGCATGTTCCGAGGCATACTTTTTGATCGTTTTTTCACTCATACGCGCTATGAATTTTATGTTCGGGAATAAGCCTTCACTGGCTATATCTTTCATGCCTCTTGCAAAGCAGCCTAGACGTATATGGTGGTGGGCAGGAGCAGAATAAAATGACGACGCTGCTTCGGATATGAGCGATTTATGGTTCTTTTGCTGTTTGTGACTTAGCATTCCGCCAATAGTGGTGACTACAAGATATCGGAGTCGATTTAGTTCAATATTCGATGGCTTGACTGACCGACTTAGGAGCTCTCTAACCTCTGGATGTAATCTCATCCTCAAGAACACAGTTTGTACCATCAAGGTTTTTTCCTGCTTTTCCAACGCGGCTTCAATTATGTTCAACAGGACTATTTCTATCGGCGAACCTGATCTAGAGGGCCGGGAACGAGTGGTTAACTTGGTCATGAGTGCTCTGACCTTTTGAGTCTGCTTGCTTTTCTGCTCCCAACTAAAAGTTGGAAGTGGTTTGCAATCTAAAGACTCAAAGCTAATCGTCATCACCTTGTTTACGTTGCTACAGTTATTCAACGTTAATACTCCTTTATTCCACATCTTGGGGTACATATGGGGGTACATATAAATAAAAAGCCACACTCAATAAAGCAAGTGTGGCTTAAAATTCAATGGTTTAACTAATTTTTATTAGTTCATGCCGTATTTTTTTAGCTTCTTACGCAGAGTACCGCGGTTGATACCCATCATGGTTGCTGCGCGAGTTTGGTTACCGCGAGTGTATTGCATGATGGTGTCTAATAGTGGCTGTTCAACTTCAGCGAGAACTAATTCGTATAGTTCTGTTACTTCTTGGCCGTTTAACTGAGCAAGATAGTTTTTAAGAGATGCTTTAACTGAATCACGTAATGGTTTTTGCGTGATTTGATCTTGTGAAGTTACGGTTGTTACTGTGAAAGCTTCTGAAGTCAGATTTTGTTCGAACATATGCGGTCTAGCTCTTCTCTTAATTATGATGCAACGTTATCAAAATAACCTTCTAACGCGTCTATTTGCAGCGGCGCTGCGTCAATAGCGTTGAAGGTACGGCGAAACTCACTCGCTTGTTGATGCTCTTTTAGGTACCAACCCACGTGCTTACGTGCAATACGGGGGCCTAAATACTCGCCATAGAAACTATGTAGAGCGTGAACATGGCCAAGCATAATGTCTTTCACTTCCGCAGCCGGAAGTTCAGGCATTGTGGTGCCGTTTTCCAAATAGTGTTGGATTTCTTGAAAAATCCACGGACGACCTTGGGCAGGGCGTCCAATCATTAAAGCGTCGGCACCAGTGTAATCTAGTACGTACTTCGCCTTCTCTGGGCTATCGATATCACCGTTAGCGATAACCGGAATAGAGATGACTTGTTTCACCGCTTTAATGCTGTCGTATTCGGCCTCGCCTTTGTACATACATGCTTTGGTTCTCCCATGCAGGGCCAAGGCCTGTATGCCGCAGTCTTCGGCTAATTTAGCGATGTGGACACAGTTTTTATTGTCTGTGTCCCAGCCAGTGCGGGTCTTCAATGTCACTGGGACATCGACTGCATTCACTACCGCTTTCAGGATCTGTTCTATCGTGTCCGGAAATTGTAGCAATGCAGAACCTGCTAGCTTCTTATTCACTTTTTTTGCTGGACAACCCATGTTGATGTCGATGATCTGAGCACCGTTTTCAACACTGAACTGGGCGGCATCTGCCATCAACTGTGGGTCGGCTCCGGCAATTTGTACAGAGCGAATGCCCGATTCGCCTTCATGTACCATGCGTTGTTTCGACTTTGACGTTTTCCATAGAGCAGGATTTGAGGACATCATTTCACTGACTGCCATTCCCGCTCCATAGCGAAGGCACAACTCTCGAAACGGTCTGTCGGTCACTCCCGCCATGGGAGCAACGATAAGTTTGTTCTTAAGTTGATAGTTTCCGATTTTCAAAACGTCATCACAGTTCTGTACCAGTAAGGGCGCGCATTTTACGCATTTTTTTACTGCGTGAAAAGACTAATATTTGAGCATTTACTATTTGTTTTAGTAATTTGTATAAAATACAGTCAATTAGCGCGCAAAGTCTTATCTAGCCTTGCTTGCAACCAGAGATTCGACACCATTCACTTTGCTCAATGATTGGATCGATGTGAAGTTCATCACGGTAATGGTTGGCAACATCTTCAGCTTGAGTATCTAACACGCCAGACATCGCTAGCACACCATTTGGCTTCACTAGGCTCTTGATGATGGTGTTTAGTTCACGCAATGGACCTGCCAGAATGTTAGCGACAACCACATCGGCAATCAGCCCTTCAGGTTGATCTTGGGGTAAGTAAACCTCGAGTTGGTCAGCCACACCATTACGTTGTGCGTTGTCTTTGGACGCCAACAGTGCTTGTGGGTCGATATCAATACCGACAACTTTTGCTGCGCCTAATTTGATGGCAGCAATCGCCAAAATCCCAGAGCCACAACCAAAATCGATCACGGTTTTACCTGATAGGTCTAAGCTTTCTAGCCATTCTAAGCAGAGCGCTGTTGTTGGGTGAGTACCTGTGCCAAAGGCAAGACCTGGGTCCAGCATTACGTTTACTGCGTCTGGTTCTGGAATGTCGCGCCAGCTTGGGCAGATCCATAAGCGTTGACCAAATTTCATTGGGTGGAAGTTATCCATCCATTCACGTTCCCAGTCTTTGTCTTCGAGCTGTTCAACTTTGTAGGCAAAGTCTTTGCTGAGTAGCTGGCTTGCTTGAATTTGTTCAAGTACCCACGCGGTATCGGCTTCGGCATCATACAATGCCAAAATGTCAGTATCGCCCCACAGGCGTGTTTCACCCGGTAGTGGTTCGAATACTGGAGTATCTTGTGCATCAAGGAAAGTAACTGATAATGCTCCAGTTTCTTCCATCAGCATATCGCCAATTTGTTCCGCATTGGTGTTAGTTGCGTTCAATTTAATTTGAATCCAAGGCATGTCAGTTGCTCTTTCATATCGTCAATTGGCGCAGAGTTTAGCAGAAAGTTACTCGGCTGCCGAAAACAAAAATGCTCACCGAAGTGAGCATTTGGAATTTCGTTATACGAGATTAGTGTTGCAGACCAAGCTTCTTCTCTAGGTAGTGAATGTTGGCACCACCGTGTTGGAAGTTTTCATCTTGCATGATTGACTGTTGAAGCGTGATATTGGTTTTGATGCCATCGACAATCATTTCATTGAGAGCATTCTTCATGCGCGCAATCGCTACGTCACGGTTTTCACCGTAAGTGATCAGCTTACCAATCATTGAATCGTAATGCGGTGGTACGGTGTAGCCCGCATAAATGTGTGATTCCCAACGAACACCCATGCCGCCTGGCGCGTGGAAGTGTTCAATTTTACCCGGTGAAGGTAGGAAGCGCACAGGATCTTCAGCGTTGATACGACACTCGATAGCATGGCCACGAATCTTAATATCATCTTGAGTGAATGACAGTGGTTGGCCTGCGGCAACACGGAGCTGCTCTTTGATAAGGTCAACGCCAGTTACCATCTCTGTTACTGGGTGCTCTACCTGAATACGAGTATTCATTTCGATGAAGTAGAACTCACCGTTTTCGTACAAGAATTCAAAAGTACCAGCACCACGGTAGCCGATTTCGATACAAGCACGAGTACAACGTTCACCGATGTATTTGCGCATCTCTTCAGTGATACCTGGAGCTGGAGCTTCTTCCACCACTTTTTGGTGACGACGCTGCATTGAGCAGTCACGTTCACCTAGGTGGATTGCACCGCCTTGGCCATCAGCAATGATCTGCACTTCAACGTGACGTGGGTTTTCAAGGAATTTTTCCATGTAAACCACATCGTTGTTAAAAGCCGCTTTTGCTTCAGCGCGAGTCATAGCAATAGCTTGAATCAATTCACCTTCAGAGCGAACCACACGCATACCACGACCGCCACCGCCACCAGAGGCTTTAATGATCACAGGGTAGCCGATACGTTTCGCGTGTGCTTTATTTTTTGCATCGTCACCGTCAAGTGGGCCATCAGAACCCGGAACACACGGTACACCCGCTTTTTTCATCGCATTGATAGCGGATACTTTGTCGCCCATCATGCGGATCGTATCGGCTTTTGGACCTACAAAAATGAAACCAGAGCGCTCTACTTGTTCAGCAAAGTCTGCGTTTTCAGATAAGAAGCCGTACCCTGGGTGAATCGCTACCGCGCCAGTGACTTCTGCAGCAGAAATAATGCGAGGAATATTTAGGTAGCTATCGATACCACGAGCAGGACCAATACACACGGTTTCATCTGCAAGCAGTACGTGTTTTAGATCTCGGTCAGCCGTTGAGTGAACGGCAACGGTTTTGATACCGAGTTCTTTACATGCGCGAAGAATACGAAGTGCAATTTCACCTCGATTCGCGATGACTAATTTGTCTAACATAAGAGGAAACCTCGATTACTCGATAACAACAAGTGGTTGGTCGAATTCAACGTTCTGGCCATCCTCAAGTAGAATGGCAGTCACTACGCCTGATTTGTCTGATTCGATCTGGTTCATCATTTTCATCGCTTCAACGATGCATAATGTGTCGCCTACAGAAACGGATTGACCGACTTCAACGAATGCTTTTGAGTCTGGGCTTGGAGAACGGTAGAAAGTACCTACCATTGGAGAAAGCACTTGGTGACCAGTTACTACAGCAGGCGCGGCCTCTTCAACTGCCGGTGCTACAGGTGCAGCGGTTGGTGCTGCAACTGGCGCAGGCGCTGCAGCGTAATGTACTGGAGCTATTTGAGCAGGAACTGCGTTGCGGCTGATGCGTACTGATTCTTCACCTTCAGAGATTTCTAATTCAGAAATGCCAGATTCTTCTACCAGTTCGATAAGCTTCTTGATTTTACGAATATCCATCTTTTCTTTCTCTTTATCTTGTGAATAAGACAGCCCTAGCGGGCTGCAGAGTGTTTGTTTACTTTGCCTGCAATGCGTTAATTGCTGCCGACAAAGCGAATTCATAACCTTGGGCACCTAAACCACAAATTACCCCTTGTGCTTTATCGGACAAGTATGAGTGGTGGCGAAACGCTTCACGTGCGTGAACGTTAGATAAGTGCACTTCAATAAATGGGATAGCGACTCCCAATAGCGCATCTCGCAGTGCAACACTGGTATGCGTAAACGCCGCAGGGTTAATAATGATGAAGTCGATCTTGCCATAAGCATCGTGGATCGCTTCAATCAATTCATATTCACGGTTCGATTGGAGATGCTCTAATTCAATGTCTGCTTTTTGCGCTTGTTCGCGTAATGTCTCGACAATTTGCGTTAATGTGTTTGACCCATAGTGCGCAGGCTCACGTAGCCCTAACAGGTTAAGGTTTGGACCATTTAAGACTAGAATGCGAGATTTTGCAGTCATTGTGTAGACATCTCCCTATATCGTGAAACGAATATCAATATTCCCATATAATCTTAATATAAGAGTGAATTTTTCGTAAAAAATTCCCTGTATTTAAGAAATTGCCCCAGATTATAGCTAATTCAGCGCAAATGGCAGCAATTTACTGGTCTTATCAGATAGTTTGCCCATTTAATTTTGTAACCGAGTTAACAGAATAAGAATTAACCATTTAATCATTATGGGAATAATTTGATGAATAGAAAAAGCCGCCACAGTTGTGACGGCTTGATAACTTAACCTATTTTATTCCTTTCCTATTTGAAGTTGCAACGGGGTTGGCTACGTTTGCTCACCCCAATCACATAGTTTATCTATGTGATTGGGGGCACTCACTTGCCGCCTACCTGCAACTCCAAGTCGTTTGGTTATAGGTGGATTGTTGGTTTCAGTTAAGCGATTTCAGCTTTTTCAGCAATCAACTTATCGACCACACTTGGATCTGCGAGGGTAGAGGTATCACCGAGGTTGCTGGTATCTCCAGTCGCAATTTTGCGTAAAATACGGCGCATGATTTTGCCTGAACGTGTTTTGGGTAAAGAGTCGGTCCAGTGCAGTACATCTGGAGTGGCGATTGGGCCAATTTCTTTGCGCACCCAATCTTTCACTTCTTTGTGCAGCTCAGCGCTTGGGTATACTCCATCATTTAAAGTGATATAAGCATAAATCGCTTGGCCTTTAATATCATGTGGTACACCCACAATCGCCGCTTCAGCAATTTTATCAAACGCGACCAGTGCCGATTCAATCTCCGCAGTACCCATACGGTGTCCGGATACGTTCAATACATCATCGACACGACCGGTGATCCAGTAGTAGCCATCTTCATCACGACGAGCGCCATCACTGGTGAAGTACATGCCTTTGAAGGTTGAGAAGTAAGTTTGCTCAAAGCGCTCATGATCACCGTATACGGTACGCATTTGCCCCGGCCATGAGTCCAAAATTACTAAGTTACCTTCGGCAGCACCTTCAATGATATTACCCATGTTATCGACCAACGCAGGTTGAACACCAAAGAAAGGACGAGTTGCTGAGCCTGGTTTTAGCGCAGTTGCGCCCGGTAGTGGTGAAATCAAAATGCCACCGGTTTCGGTTTGCCACCATGTATCGACAATAGGAGAATTCTCGTTACCGATGGTTTTGTAATACCACTCCCACGCTTCTGGGTTAATTGGTTCACCCACTGACCCCATAATACGTAAGCTGGTGCGTGAGGTATCTTTAACTGCTTCGTTGCCTTTGGCCATTAAAGCGCGAATTGCTGTCGGTGCGGTATATAGAATGTTAACTTGATGTTTGTCGACGACCTGACTCATACGGTTGGTGTCTGGGTAGTTTGGAACCCCTTCAAACAGAATCGTTTTGGCGCCATTAGCCAGTGGCCCATAAACCAAATAAGTGTGGCCAGTGATCCAACCCACATCAGCGGTACACCAGAAGGTTTCCCCTTGTTGGTAGTCAAAGACATATTTGAAGGTCATGGTAGCGTAAACAAGATAGCCACCTGTGGTATGCAATACACCTTTTGGTTTACCAGTTGAGCCAGAAGTATAAAGAATAAATAGCGGGTCTTCTGCTTTCATCTCTTCTGGTGGACAGTGGTCAGAGACTTTCGCTGTCGCTTCGTGCCACCATACATCACGGTGATCATGCCAATCAATATCGCCACCGGTACGTTTAAGAACGATGACTTTGCTGATGGTTTTCACTTCTGGGTTAGTCAACGCTTCATCGACATTTTTCTTCAATGGAACGGCGCGACCACCACGAACGCCTTCATCAGCGGTGATCACCACTTTGGAATCTGAATCGATAATGCGTCCTGACAACGCTTCAGGAGAGAAACCACCGAATACCACAGTATGAACAGCGCCAATGCGAGTACAAGCCAGCATTGCAACCGCTGCTTCTGGAACCATTGGCATATAAAGACAAACCACATCGCCTTTGCGTACGCCCTGTTCTTTTAGGGCGTTAGAGAAGCGACACACTTCCAGATGTAGCTGGTTGAAAGTCAGGGTTTTATCGTCGGCAGGGTCATCACCTTCCCAGATAATCGCGACTTCATCACCGCGTGAGGCTAGGTGGCGATCAATACAGTTGGCAGACACATTTAATGTGCCATCTTCGAACCAGCGAATGTCCACATGACCGGTATCGAAAGAGGTGTGCTTCACTTTGGTGAATGGCTTAATCCAATCCACAATCTTGCCGTGTTCACTCCAGAAACCTTCTGGATCAATCACTGATTGTTGGTACATCGCTAGGTAAGTGTCATTATCCGCGTGGGTCTGTGCTTTGATATTCTCTTTTACCGGATAAACGTGGGCTTCACTCATTGCTTCTTCTCCTTGTGAATTCACTCAATTTTCCTTGTTGCTTGATGTAAACAGCGTGGTTTGGAAAATCTGTATGCCTCTAACTGTCAGCCAGTCAGCGTTTTTCTACAATTAGACTTTAGGATGAGTGAGCGGCTTTTGTATAAAAAATAGAAACTTATATTTAAATTTGCGAGCGGGGTTGCTGCCGGAACTGGCTTACTATGGCGTGAAAGGGTTTAAAACTAATAGCGGTTTGGAGCAACGAATGGTGGCAGTTCACCTTTGGTTAAGCGTACAAACACCAATGCCGCAGCAATGGCATCTTGCAGAGCGTCATGCTTATCCTGCATTGGAAGATCAAGATGACGACAAATAGCGTCAAGGCTCAAGTCGATGTAGGCATTGGGCAGCATTTTTTCCAGCTTGTCGTGATAGATCTGACTCACTTCTATTAATGCATTAGGTAATGGAAAGCCTAGGTGTCGCCGACATGCTAGGTCGAGAATTTTTTTGTCGTAGCGAATGTGATAACCCACTAATGGGCGGTTGCCGATAAAAGTCAGCAGGCGAGTGATAGCCTCTTGCTCACCAATACCATCGACTAAGTCTTGATGGCGAATTTTATGAATTTTGACTGAGCCAGAATCAAGCGATTGCGGTGCTCGTAATCGGACCTCAAATGGTTGACTGGTGAGAATGCGATTGTCGATGATTTTTGTCGCGGCAATCGTCACGAGTTCCGCACGGTTAGGGTCAAGGCTGGTGGTTTCACAGTCGAGCGATACATACTCCCCCTGCATTGGTGTGCTAAATAGTGGCTGATAGGGGGAACCTTTCAACTTGTGAAACCAGTACTGGCGTGTAAACCAATTCAATCGTTCATCCTCACTATTCGCGAATTTGATAGTGATAACCAAGCCATTGCTTGAATTTTTTCACCACATGTAAACTGTGCCGTAATAAGTCTCGCTCGGTTCGCTCAAGCTGTTTGATATCAAGTTTATTGGTGCTGTGTTGATTACTCAGTTGTTGGGCTAAACGCAGTTTAAAGAACTGTTTGAGGGCTTCGGTGAGGTTGTCGGCGGTCTGTTTTTCCAACACTTTGTGTTTGACTAACGCTTCAATACGCTCAAACGTGTTGTTTTCAGAAACTTCATGTTCAAGGCTGAGTGCTCGCACACCGTGCACAATCGGAAAAATGCCACCTTGCTTGATGTCTAAACCCGTTTTGGAGTGCTTTACGTTACCAAACAAGGTTAGTGGCACAGAAAAGCTGAGCGCAGGGCGTGTGAACTCAGTGAGGATCAACTCTTGGCCTGCCATCAAATGACTTAAATGCTGTTTAATGGGGGCTAGTAGGCTGGTATTACCCGCGACAGCGTGGGCATCGGCCATGATCGCGATATCCATTACTTGCTCGGGTTTGGCGGCTTTGACCCAGTGCGTGAGGGTCTTTTTCCATTCACTTTGGTTTTTAACCCATTTTGGATTGTTAACCATGACATGGCCGGGGCACAATGGGTAACCCAGTTGTTGCAAGGTGTGAGTGAGCGTATTCATCACCGTTTCGCATTGGTGCCACTGCAAACCATCTTTGATGATTAAGGCATTGTCTTGATCTGTTTTGAGGATTTGTTCCCCTCGACCTTCAGAGCCAAGTACAATTAAGCAGCAATGGTCATGCAGTGCTGGCGGTACCACTAAATGGAACGCTTTTTCGATGATTTGCTCGTTGACTGCGGAAATGAGCTCCATGATAAAGCGAGTACGAATACCATTGTTGATCAAACTTTCGACCAATTGTCGCTGTTTGTTTGAAGCGAGTGCTAACTCTTCGACAGTGGTGGCGCGTGCAATACTCAAGCTTAAAACGTGTGAATGAGTAGAAAACGCGCTGAGTATTTGGGTCATATCCAGCATGCCGACAGCCTGGTTGCCATCACAGACCATCACGCGTTTAATACGGTTGCGCGTCATTGCGACCATCGCATTAAACAGAAAATCACCATCGTCGACATGCAGTACTGGGAAGGTGGCTATTTTTCCCACTGGAGTATCGAGCGGGTGGTTATCGAGCATCACGGCATGCAGCATGTTGGTGCGAGTTACAATCGCGTAAGGGTGTACATGAGGAGCATCGATTAGGCGCACATCACTGTCAGCTAAACGTACTAAGGCTGAATCAACGCCGTTATCTTTAAGCTGCTGAGTTACTTCATTAATCGGTTGCTCTGGGCTTAAAATCATCGGTGGGTGGTAAATGGAGTCATCAACCTTAGTTAGAATAAATTCGGCGAGGTTTTTTTGCTGTTGAGCGACTTCGATCAGTTCTTGTCGCTTCGCTAGGTTGTTATCAAAATAGGCCGCGAACTGACCATTTTCATTATACAGTTCGAGAAAGATCGCTTTAGGCAGCAGATAGCTTAAAGTGTCTTCTAATGCCACGTACTGGTGCTTGGTCTGTTCATCAAATAAGGCTCGCACATCGAACATGTCGTCGTTGGCGTAATGAGCGAAGATCTCTTTGCCATCTTTTGAACGTTCTTCAACCGCGCCCTTGATCAAAATATGTAAATGTTGGCTTGGCTTTTCGCAATGCAGCAGTACCTCTTTGGAGCGAAAATACGCCACGTCGAGTGAAGCACGAAGGTGATTTTGCTGTTGCTGTGTCAGGCGGTCAAATGGGGGCGACTGCATGTTAAATTTATCAGGCATAGCGGATGTTCACTCACAAAAAATCTCTATCTAAGTGTGGCTGAAATCCTCACGAGCTCCAGACGACTTTGGTCTAAGGCGTGGTTGTTTTGCATGCATTAAGGTGCTCATGGCGAATAGGGAAACATAGCGTTGTGTAATATTCCCTTTTTACAACTATCAACACACTGCATAATACGTCAGTTTTCTTTTCTCTCTCTCAGGATGAATCATGTTAAATCCCTCGCCGCATGGCTGGATATCTCAATATTTTATTGGTTTCTTTTTTGCTTATGGTGTTTACCTCCCTTTTTGGGCGCTGTGGTTTGAAAATCAAGGCGTATCAGCAATGGATATTGGCCTACTCATCGGTATAGGTTTTGCGACTCGTTGTGTGGCGAACCTTGTCATCACGCCGCGCATTCATAAGGTAGAGCACTTGTTGCCAACATTGCGTTGGTTAAGTTTAGCGGCGTTGTTATTTATAGGTTTCCACTTCTTTACCGGCGGTAGTTTCTGGTTGATGGCGTTAGCCACCGTGTTATTTAACCTCTGTTGTGGCCCTGCAATACCGTTGTCAGATGCAATGGCGAACTACTATGCTCGTCTACAAATGTTGGATTATGGCCGTACGCGCTTGTGGGGATCGGTAGCGTTTATTGCAGGTTCAACGGTGGTTGGTCTACTTGTAGCAAGTTACGGTACGGATATGATTCTGTACACTGCGCTGGCAGGAATATTTGTGTCGCTGCTGCTGAGTCTGCGCAACCCGAATCCAATGCCAGTTACCGTCAGTGAAGAGCATGCTGAGCGCCCTAAATTGAGCCAATTACTGCGCGAATGGCCAGTGGTTAAATTTTTGCTGTTAGTGGCACTTATTCAAGGAAGTCACGCTGCCTACTACAGTTTTAGCTCTATTTACTGGAAAAGTGCTGGCCACTCTGAAGAGTTAATTGGCTATTTGTGGAGCTTAGGTGTGGTTGCTGAAGTGGCTGTGTTTGCTTTGAGCAAGCGTTTATTTTTAGGTTGGTCACTACGCGCCTTATTTGTGGCGGCAGCTATCGGTGTTATTGCGCGTTGGGGCTTGATGGCTTCGACAACGGCTATCATTGCATTAGCGGCTATCCAGTTATTGCATGGCGTCACTTTTGCAATGGCACATATTGCCGCTATTCAATACATTCAACATGCGCCACAAAATAAAATGGTGGCTTTGCAGGCGTTGTATAACGCAATTCCACTGGGTGCATTTATCGCCTTGATGACCACCTTGAGTGGGTGGGGTTATGATAACTGGGGCGCAAACGTATTTTGGGCAATGGCGTTGATGGGCGTGTTGGCATTGTTCATCAAAGTGGAGCCTGCCCAATCGATAGTGAAAAATCAGGGTCTGAAAGCGGAGCTTGAAGCACAGAATTAACTTCAACAGACAGAGATTATCCCCAAACTACCTGCAGCTTCAAGTAGGAAGGGGATAGATAAGGATATCGAATGCAAGGATGGATCGTTGTTCCTGTTTCACTCGCTTACCTAGGTGTACTGTTTCTCGTCGCTTGGTACGGTGACCGGCAAACCAAGTGGTTGGCGAAATGGCGACCGTGGATCTATAGCCTATCGATTGCGGTGTACTGTACTTCTTGGACTTTCTACGGCACGGTCGGTCAAGCAAGCAATAACCCTTGGTCATTCCTACCTATCTATATTGCGCCTATTTTAGTTTTTACATTGGGCTGGCGCATGCTTGCCCGTTTGATTCTTATCGCCAAGCGTGAACACATTACCTCTATTGCTGATTTTATCGGTGCTCGTTATGGCAAATCGCAAGGATTAGCGGTTGCCATTACCCTTATTGCCGTGGTCGGCATTTTGCCCTATATCGCGTTGCAACTGCGTGGGATCACCATGGGGCTCAATATTGTTGCGCCCAATTTGGCTGAACAATTTGGTTATCAGGATTATCACGTATCATGGTTTGTGGTCGCTGCATTGGCGGTATTTACCATGCTGTTTGGCACGCGTCATATCGATAATACGGAACACCACCGCGGTATGATGATGGCCATCGCCTTTGAGTCGATCGTTAAATTATTCGCCTTTCTAGCGGTTGGAGTATTCATCGTCTATTTAGCTTGGCAACGGGATAGTGTTGATTTACAAACGATTGCAGAGCAAACCTACCAAGCACCGAATTGGCCAACACTGCTGATCCACACCTTGCTCACCATGATGGCTATCATCTGTTTACCGCGTCAGTTTCATACCATGGTGGTGGAAAATGAGCGAGCACAAGATCTACATACTGCACGTTGGTTGTTCCCCTTGTATTTGATTTTGATGGGGTTATTTGTTCTGCCCATCGCTTGGGTCGGTCAGAGTCTACTCAGTGGCAGTCTGGCAGATACTTATGTGATCAGCGTGCCGATGTCTGTTGGCGCTGAAAATATTGCGTTGTTGGCCTTTGTCGGAGGTACTTCAGCGGCGAGTGGTATGGTCATTGTATCGACTATTGCTTTAGCCATTATGGTTTCTAACGACTTGGTGATGCCGTTACTTCTTCGGCGTATGCGCTTAACTCAGCGTAATTATCGTCATTTCTCTGGCTTGTTGCTGATTATTCGCCGAGCGTTAATCTTGCTGCTGCTATTTGGCGCATGGGGCTTTTATCAAGCGTTGGACTCTATTCGCTCATTGTCGGCGATTGGCTTTCTATCATTTGCCGCGATTGCACAATTTGCCCCAGCACTGGTTGGTGGTATGTATTGGCGAGAGGGCAATCGTAAAGGGGTTTATGTTGGCCTTGCGGTAGGGTTTACCTTGTGGATCATCACCTTAATGACTCAAACCGACATGCTGGCCGGAGACGCGCAGAGTAACTTGTTATTGTGGGTGATCACCCCTCCTGAAGCGTTGAGTTCGTGGGGGCTTGCAAATTCAGATTGGGGGATGGTGCTCAGTGTAGCGCTAAATACTCTGTGTTATGTCGTGGTGTCATCACTCACTCGCCCAAGCCTAAGTGAGCGCTTACAATCGGCAGCATTTGTCGGTACGCCACTACCAGAGAGTGAAAATATCAGCTTGTACCAAAACCGCGTTACGGTGGCTGAGCTTGAAATGCTTGCCTCACGTTTTGTCGGACGAACACGCGTACGCACTGCTTTTCGGCAATATTGGAGTTTGCAACGTGAAACCATGCTGCCAAATCAACAAGCACCATCGACTTTAATTCGTCATACCGAAAGGGTGCTGGCTGGTGTTTTTGGTGCATCGTCAGCCAAGTTAGTGCTCACTTCTGCCCTACAAGGCCGCAATATGCAGCTGGAAGAAGTTGCCACCATCGTCGATGAAGCATCCGAGCTGTACGACTTTAGTCGCGGCTTGCTTCAAGGGGCGATAGAACATATTGGTCAAGGAATTGCGGTGGTTGATAAACAGCTACGGCTGGTGGCATGGAATCAACGTTATTTAGAGCTGTTTGAATTTCCGGCTGGGCTTATCCAAGTTGGGCGACCAATAGCGGATGTTATTCGGCACAATGCACAGCAAGGTTTGTGTGGTCCGGGGGATCCTGAAGAACATGTGCGGCGCCGTGTTTATTACCTTGAGCAGGGTTCGCGTCATACCTCATCACGTATCCGCCCTGATGGACGAGTGATTGAAGTGCAAGGTAACCCAATGCCCGGTGGCGGTTTTGTGATGAGCTTTACCGATATCACTGTATTCCGCGATGCAGAACAAGCACTCAAAGAAGCCAATGAGACGCTAGAAGAGCGCGTGCATGAACGTACTCAAGAGCTAGAGGCACTCAATAAACGCTTGGTTACCGCAACCCAAAAATCTGAACAAGAGTCGCAATCCAAATCGCGTTTTTTAGCGGCTGTTAGCCATGATTTAATGCAGCCTCTTAATGCGGCGCGTTTGTTTGCTTCCTCATTGTCGGAAGTGGCGAAAGAGGCTGAAGATAAAAAGTTAGCCGGTTACATCGAAAGCTCGCTCGAAGCGGCGGAAGATTTGATTGGTGATTTGTTGGATATCTCTCGTTTGGAATCCGGTAAGCTTGATACTCATCGCCATAGTTTTGCGATTAATGACGTGCTTGCCAATCTTAATGCTGAGTTCAGTGCGTTAGCCAAACAGCAGGGGATTGATTTTACCTTGATCCCATCGTCACTTTACGTGATGTCTGATCCGAAATTACTACGCCGTGTCATACAAAACTTTCTCACCAATGCTTTTCGTTATAACCCACGTGGTAAAGTGCTGCTTGGCGTGCGACGAGTTGAAGGTCGAGTTCGGATTGATGTGTGGGACAACGGGATCGGTATAGAAGAAGATAAACAACAGGAAATTTTTGAAGAGTTCAACCGTGGTAGCCAGGTGCGCTCTGATCAAGGTCTTGGTTTGGGGTTAGCGATCTCGAAAGGGATTGCTCATGTGCTTGGTCATCAAATTTCAATGCGCTCTTGGGCTGGAAAAGGGAGCGTATTTTCGATCACACTGGATAAATCTGAGCCCGCAGAGCAACAACCAGCAGTGCCGATCACACAACAAGCTCAATCAAATCTCAATCATTTGCGCGTATTGTGCGTGGATAACGAACCCGATATTTTAGTGGGAATGGAAGATTTACTAGCAAGGTGGGGATGTGATGTGAAGGTCGCCGTTGATTTGATGCAAAGCTTAAAAGCATTGGAAGATAACTGGGTCCCAGACGTGATCTTATCGGATTACCGTTTAGATAATGGGCGTACGGGCTTAGAAGTGTTGCAGCAGTGTCGCTTGCGCCTAGGCGACTGTTTTGAAGGCGTTATCATCAGCGCGGATCGCACCGATGATATGCTGGAAGGCATTAAATCAAATGGATTTAGTTTTATCCCTAAACCTGTTAAACCACTGAAATTACGAGCGGTATTGAATCGCGTGAGCTAATGATGCCAATCGTAGTAATATGATATAAAAAGCCGATGCAGAGCATCGGCTTTATCGTTATCAACATTATTTGTACTTCAGAGCTAATCCCTACAATTGAACTCGTCAGTGTTCGTGATTAATGGTCGTGAGCTTGGCCTGCACCTTTAGGGAAGCGGATAGACTCAACCATATCTTGTACTTCTGTTGGTACTTCTGCGGTGAACTTATTGACCACAATCGAGACCACGAAGTTCAAACACATACCTAGCGTACCAATCCCTTCAGGGCTGATACCGAATAGCCAGTTGTCCGGAGTGCTGGCCGCTGGGTTGATAAACTTGAAGTAGATGATGTAAGCCGCAGTGAAAGCAATGCCTGCCAACATACCTGCAATCGCCCCTTCTTTGTTCATCTTCTTATAGAAGATACCTAGGATGATGGCAGGGAAGAAGGAGGCGGCTGCCAAGCCGAAGGCAAATGCCACCACCTGAGCCACGAAGCCGGGGGGGTTAATACCCAAGTAACCAGCACCAACAATGGCGACTACCGCTGCAAGACGCGCAGCCAAGAGCTCTTGTTTGTCGGTCATATCAGGTTTAATGCCTTTCTTCAGCAAATCGTGCGAAATGGATGTTGAGATAACCAACAATAGACCAGCCGCAGTTGATAGTGCCGCTGCTAAGCCACCAGCCGCCAGTAAGCCTACAACCCAGTTTGGTAGTTTTGCAAGCTCTGGTGATGCTAATACAATGATGTCACGGTTGATTTTCATCTCGTTACGTTCATCGCCAGAATAGAACATTCTGCCATCGCCGTTCTTATCTTCCCAACCGACAAGACCTGTGCTTTCCCAGTTTTTGTACCAGCTTGGTGCTTCTTCACCGGGTACACCTTGCATGTCTGGACCGTTAATAGTGTCGATCATGTTGACGCGAGCAAATGCCGCTACGCCAGGTGCCGTGGTGTAAAGTAATGAAATAAAGAGTAGCGCCCAACCTGCAGAGATACGTGCATCGCGTACTTTTGGTACAGTAAAGAAGCGAATAATAACGTGCGGTAGACCTGCTGTACCAACCATAAGTGCTGCACAGATAAAGAACACATCGACCATGCTCTTATTACCTTCGGTGTACGCGGTAAAGCCAAGCTCTTGCGTCAGACCGTCCAGTTTATCGAGCAAGTACACATCTGAGCCGGTGATGGTCGAACCCATACCAATTTGTGGAAATGGATTACCCGTCATCATAATAGAGGTAAAGATAGCTGGCACAAGGAAAGCGAAAATGAGTACACAGAATTGAGCAACCTGCGTATAAGTGATGCCTTTCATGCCGCCAAGTACTGCGTAGAAGAACACAATACCCATACCGATGATGATCCCCATGTTGATGTCTACTTCAAGGAAGCGAGAGAACACCACGCCCACACCACGCATTTGACCTGCTACATAAGTGAAGGAGATAAAAATGGCACAGAACACCGCAACCATGCGCGCGGTTTTTGAGTAGTAACGTTCGCCAATGAAATCTGGCACGGTGAATTGACCAAATTTACGAAGGTAAGGTGCTAAACAAAGCGCCAGTAATACATAGCCGCCTGTCCAACCCATCAAGTACACCGCACCATCGTAACCGACGAATGAAATGATACCTGCCATAGAGATAAACGATGCTGCCGACATCCAGTCTGCTGCGGTTGCCATGCCGTTAGCGACGGGGTGAACACCGCCTCCTGCAACGTAGAATTCACTGGTGGATCCTGCACGAGCCCAAATTGCGATGCCGATATAAAGTGCGAACGTAATACCGACAAGAATAAACGTCCAAGTTTGAATATCCATTTCTAAAACCTCTTAGTCTTCTTGTACGTTATATTTCTTGTCGAGCGCATTCATGCGCGCAACGTAAATAAAGATTAAGGCAACAAAGGTGTAGATTGACCCTTGTTGTGCGAACCAGAATCCTAATTTAAAACCGCCTAAATGAATCGTATTGAGCGCATCGACAAATAAAACGCCAGCTCCATACGATACCAAGAACCACACAGCTAAGAGTGACCCCATTATTCCTAAGTTTTCCTTCCAGTAGGCTTGCGCGTGTTCTGTAGATTCGAACGACATGGCCTTCTCCTTCCGTTTGCATATGGTGATATTTATCGTGTTAACGTAATGTTACGCACTTAAGATAGCAGCGAAAAATCAACAGATCTGTGCAACTTTAGTCGGGCGTTGGAAAATAAAAAGCGCCCGTAAAATGGGCGCTTAGTGGTAGATAAGGTGAAAATGTTAATGTTAATGTTTTGTTGACTTAGCCTAAGGTCTAAGGTTAGAAATAAAAATCTTTAATGCCGAGCAATAAATTATACCGCGGTAAAATGCAGCCGACGTTGATGTTTACTGCTCGGTTTCCATCTGTTGTAGCAAAATTACCGCTTGGGTGCGGTTTTTTACCCCCAACTTACGGAAAATAGCCGTCATGTGCGCTTTGATGGTGGCTTCTGAAACATGCAGTTCATAAGCGATCTGCTTATTTAGCAAGCCGTCAGATAGCATACCCAGCACTTTATATTGCTGAGGCGTAAGGGCGGCTAATTTTTCGGCCAAATCATTACACGCGGCTTTATTGGTAATTAAGCCTTCGGGGAAGAATGGGTCACCAGCTAATACCTGATTTAAGGCGTTAATCAGGGCGCGCATATCACTTGATTTAGGAATGAAGCCAAAAGCGCCGTGGCTTTTTACTTGTGATACCACGGAGGATTCTTCACTGGCAGAGATAACCACAATTGGTAAGTCAGGGTACTCCGCTCTTAAATGAATCAGCCCCGACATGCCGTTGGCTCCCGGCATTTTTAGATCCAGTAGTAGCAAGTCTGGCTCGGGCTCTTTCTCAAGCAAGGCGAGCAGTGCATCAAGCGAGTCAGCTTCGAGTAGATTGGCACCACTTATCGCCATATGCACAGATTGAAACAGAGCATTGCGGAATAATGGGTGGTCGTCAGCAATAATGATGGTGTAGGTCGAATCCATGACGTTTTACACTTTTAACAATTTCGTTAAATAGATTATTGTCCGCGATGGCTTGTTGGACAATCGTTATGCGTTAAAAGTCTGAACCTTATCCACTTTTATCTGAGACAGAGTGAATATTTACCGCTCGTTTGTTTTACTGTTCAAACGAGCGGCCGACAAGGCTAACGTTTCGTTTAAAGTTGGTGGTCAGCGAGATGCGTTAAAAAGCGATCAGCGCGCATAAAACCAGTAATTCGAGCACTTGGAAGTGCTTCACCCTGTGCGTTCCAAAACTCAATCGTTGGTAAGCCGAGCACTCCCATTGCTTTTAGTAGCTCAATATCTTGAGGTTGGTTGTTGGTCACGTCAGCTTGCAATAACACAAAGTGCTGTAGCTTTTGTCCCACCTCTTGCTGGTGGAATGTGTACTTCTCAAACTCTTTACACGCCACGCACCAGTCGGCATAGAAGTCGAGCATGACGGGTTTACCCGCTATTTTGGCTTGGCTCAGTTGCAGGTTTAGTTCTGACACATTATTGATGCGAATAAATTCAATACTAGGTTGCTGTTGGGTTGTTTGCTGATCATGCCCAAACCAGAGATCAAGTGCAGGTTGTGCGGAAGCAAATAGCCCAAGTACCGCAATAATGCCGATAACACTCTGTTTCCAACCACCAAAAGGCAGGGTGTTTTTGCAATGATAAAGCCAGCCAAAAGCGACGATACCTAGTGCAGACCACAGCGCTGTTGACCAGAATTCTGGTAGTAGGCGTTCAAGCAAAAATATCGGAGCTGCAAGCAATATAAAGCCGAACAGTGTTTTGACTTTATCCATCCAGCCGCCAGCTTTTGGCAGTAGTTTGTTACCAAATACGGCCACTAGCATTAGTGGGATTCCCATCCCCATCGCTAATGCATACAGCGCAACACCACCAGTGAGTAAGTCACCACTTTGAGCCACATACAGCAATGCACCCGATAGCGGTGCGGTAGTGCAGGGTGAGCAAACTAAACCTGAAATAGCACCCATAGCGAATACACCAGCACTGTTTCCACCTTGCTGTTTATTGCTGAGGTTATTGAGCCAGGTTTGTATGCCACTTGGAAGTTGAATGGTGTAAAGACCAAACATCGAAAGGGCGAGTAATACAAACAAGGCACTGAGGCCAATCAACACATAAGGATGTTGCATCGCCGCTTGAAATTGTAAACCAGCTGAAGCGACAACAAGGCCGAGCAAGGTGTAGGTCAAAGCCATGCCTTGCACATAAATAAACGATAAACCGAGCGCACGGCGATGGGAAAGTTTACCGCCACCCAATACAATACTGGTCAAAATTGGGTACATAGGCAATACGCATGGTGTAAAAGCAAGGCCAACCCCAAGCGCTAAAAACAGCAGCGGTGTCCACCAGTTATCTGCCAAGCTAGAAGCAAGGCTATCTTGCTCTGTAACCGGAGGTGTTGCTGCCTTTGTTATCGAAACGGATTGCGGTTGAGATGCTGCCGGTGGTGCAATATTGGTGTTGGCAATCGCTTGCAGGTCAACTACCCGAGTTTCTGGAGGGTAGCAAAAGCCGGCTTTGGCACAACCTTGATATTGCACCATTAGCTTGCCATTGGTCTGCACATTATCAAGCGCTACATTCACAAACAGAGGCTGAGTGTAGATCTTTACATCACCGAAAAACTCATCGTGATAAGGCTGACCATCAACCATATCGACTTTGCCGACAGTCGCGTTTTCTCCGCTGATACTGATACGGTCTTGGTACAGGTAGTAACCCTCTTTTACCTGCCAATCAATGAAGACTTGTTTTCCCTGCTGATAAGCATTAAATGGGAAAGCTTTATCAACTGGAACAAACTGATTATTAGACGAAGCAAGGCTAATTGTATTGCTATTATCAAATGGATTGTCGTTACCAAACACGGCTAATGCGGGTTGAGAAAGGGTCAATAAACCGAGTAGTAAAAATGAAAAGAATGAGCGCATAAAAAGTCGAGTCTTCACAAGGTTAGAGGCATCTTAACCCAATCAGACCGATTGTAGGTGGAATAAGTTTCATCAAACCGTAAATGTTTTGATGATTCAGTAAGCACTGACGGAGCTGGGATGATTTTTAATTTATTGAAATTAAAAACAGTAAATACCCCATCTTCAAAAAATGGGGTTATTTGCTGTTGGCTGTTGATTGCATTCGATTTAACGCACACCAAGGCGTGCTTTTACTACCGTTTCACAGGCATCAATATTGTTGGTGTCTTTAGGGATAATCAATACCGTGTCGTTGCCCCCTACGGTACCTAAAATTTCTGTGTGTGGGTCAATATCAACCAACCGCGCGACTAATTGCGCGCTACCGGGGTGAGTTTTTACAATCACCATGGATTGGTTATGGGTGATAAATTCAATTTGCGATGAGATAGAGGATTCAACTCGAACCGGCGCAGTTTCTACGGTAATGCAGTACACTTTTTTGCCACACGCATTTTGCACTTTTACTACACCCAACTGGGAGAGTAAGCGTGAAACAGTGGATTGACTGATCCCTTCATAGCCTAGTTCGACCAATTTAAGTCGAAGCTCATTTTGATTTGAGAAACTCTGCTGCTGTAACAGTTTTTTGCAAGCGGCAGCTAATGTTTTTTCATCGGTTTGCATTGCACCGTGGGGAATTTTTCTATTCACGGGCTGTTCCTTTCTATACGCGCAATGGCGTTTGAGGGTGTTGGTGATCCTTACCATGCCAGCACACTCCCAAAGCCATAGAGTGTGAATTCATCTTGTTCGTTTTGTGTGCAGTAGTGTGTCACGGTTGAAAAAATAAACTCGTTATCCCCTTATTACTTAACATGGCAGCGGTGTTGATTTGCGAATTTGTAAGTGCAAATTTTTGAGGGGTATATCTGAGTGAAACAGACCGTGATTATTCCTATTCATTAAAGGAATACCACATTATGCTGGTAGAGTATCATTAATAAATTATCTTATTGTTGCTGAGGATCACCAAATAATAAACGGGATTGTTGGTGGTTGATTGGTGTTTCATCTGGTTTTTATGGAAGATTATTCATTGTGAAATGAATGATGTGAGCGGAGTGCCCAACGCACTTGGCATGCGTTGGGTAAGTATGTGGAATTAGCGATATTCGGTCATGATCTCACGAGAGAAAACTTTCTCGCAGTAGTGACATTTAAGCTGGACACTTTCCTGTTTGCTCTGCACTTTAAAGCGGCTTGCGACAGGTTCACCGTGTGAAATACAGTTGCTATTTGGGCAACTGAATACCCCATCAATTCGTTCTGGTAGTGTCAAAGTCAGTTTGTTCACCACTTTGTATTCTTCAATTTGGTTGACGGTCGCTTTCGGTGCATAAAGTGCTAATTGGTTGGCTTGCTCTTTACTTAAATAGATGTTTTCAATCTTAATTAGGTCTTTATGACCTTGTGCTGAAGAAGGTAAGTTGAGGCCAATGGTCACACGCTGATTAGTTTCATTTAACTTAAACAGAGAGAGAATTTTGATCCCAAGGTTGGCAGGAATATGGTCAATTACGCTACCGTTACGAATCGCTTCAACTTGCAATTGGGTTTCTTTTACCATGATATTGTCTCCTGCTTATAGGTTTGGGTTTAGGACGAGAGCCAGTAGCGCTTCACGCGCGTACACACCGTTTTCGGCTTGTTGGAAGTAGTAGGCGTAAGGTGTTTTATCGACGTCGGTAGTAATTTCATCAACACGTGGCAGTGGGTGTAGTACTTTCAAATTATCACGCGCTTCTTTGAGTGTGTCTGTGGTTAGGATATACGCTGATTTCATGTGTGCGTATTCAGACTCATCAAAACGTTCTTTTTGTACGCGAGTCATATAAAGCACATCCAGCTCCGCTATCACCTCTTCGATGTTACTGTGGGTACTAAAGCGAATGCCTGCCTCACTGAGTTCTTCACAGATGTAATCTGGCATGGCGAGCACTTCTGGTGCGATAAAGAAAAAGCGCACGTTGTTGAATTTTGATAACGCCTGAGTCAAAGAGTGTACGGTGCGGCCATATTTTAAATCACCAACGAATGCGACGTTTAGATTGTCGAGTGTGCCTTGTGTTTCGTAAATAGAGAATAGATCGAGCAAGGTTTGTGTTGGGTGTTGATTTGCACCGTCACCACCGTTGACCACTGGGACTCCGTTGGAAAATTCAGATGCTAAACGAGCAGCCCCTTCTTGTGGATGACGCATCACAAATGCATCAACATAAGAAGAAATGACTTGTACTGAGTCGGCCAAGGTTTCGCCTTTTTTGGCAAGAGAGGTGTTACCACCATTATCAAACCCAATTACAGTGCCACCCAAACGTTGCACCGCGGTTTCAAACGATAAACGAGTTCGTGTTGAAGGTTCGAAGAAGCAGCTTGCTACCACTTTATTCTTGAGCAGTTCTGGATTCGGTTCAGCCTTGAGCCTAGTTGCTGTATCTACAATCAGTTCCAGTTCTTTGCGGCTTAGTTCTGGAATGGAGATGATATGTTTATTAAATAACGAATGCGCCATAACGTGTCTTCCCTCTATGTCATTCTCTTCAGCGTAGGGTTGAAGAGAAATTTTGCTCAAAAAAAAGCCCCCTAAAATAGGAGGCTTCAAAAACGATCAAAACAGAAAAATAAAACGGCTAATTCCACCAGTGCCGGGCGTAATAAATGGCGTTGATAGTGACAGTACCGGTTCATTTTCTGCTCTATTTTGACAAATTGCGAAGGATTATACGGACAAAAACCTGCCTTGCAATAGGGTTTTGAAAATATCCAAAAAAATGGATTTTTATGCGAAATCGGCTCGTTTTTGTTGTGTTTTCAATTGTGTTGTCAACACAAGCGTGAGGTGGTTTTTTTGGAATTTAGTGATGAAAAAAAATGCGAGCTTTATTCAAGCCCGCATTGAGTTAAACATCGAAGAGAGGTAATGGTTGATTAATTACCTAAGGTTGCAACCATAATTGCTTTAATAGTGTGCATGCGGTTTTCAGCTTCATCGAACACAATAGAATGCTCAGATTCGATCACTTCATCAGTCACTTCCACACCTTTTGCTAATACTGGGTAGTCTTTAGCAAGTTGTTTACCAACGGTTGTGTCTTCACCGTGGAAAGCTGGCAAGCAGTGCATGAATTTCACATGTGGGTTGCCCGTTGCTTTAAGCATTGCCATGTTAACTTGGTAAGGCAGCATCATTTCGATACGCTCAGCCCATGCTTCTTTCGCTTCACCCATTGATACCCACACATCGGTGTAAAGGAAATCACAGCCTTGAACGCCTTCTTGTACATCATCAGTTAGCGTGATTTTCGCACCAGTTTCCTGTGCGATAGCGCGACATTCAGCGACTAATTCATCGGTTGGCCAGAATGCTTTTGGCGCAACAAGGCGAATATCCATACCCATTTTCGCAGCACCAACCATTAGCGAGTTACCCATGTTGTTGCGCGCATCGCCTAGGTACGCAAATTTCATTTCATGCAGACGTTTGCCACGGCCATGTTCAGTCATGGTCAAGAAGTCAGCTAAGATTTGTGTTGGGTGGAATTCGTCAGTTAAGCCGTTCCATACTGGCACGCCAGCGTAAGCGCCAAGCTCTTCAACGATTTCTTGACCAAAGCCACGGTATTCGATGCCGTCATACATACGGCCCAATACGCGAGCCGTATCTTTCATTGATTCTTTATGACCGATTTGAGAGCCTGAAGGGCCTAAGTAAGATACTTGAGCGCCTTGGTCAAACGCCGCGACTTCGAATGCACAACGAGTACGAGTCGATGTTTTTTCAAAGATAAGCGCGATGTTTTTGCCTTTTAGGCGTGGCTGTTCGTAGCCGTTGTATTTAGCTTTTTTCAACTCAAGTGACAGATCCAATAAGTGTTGGATTTCGCGTGGGGTGAAGTCTAGTAGTTTTAGAAAGTTACGATTGCGTAGGTTAAAAGCCATGATCTTATCCTCATTTGTAACGCTTTCTTCTGATGAGAGAGTGGAAGAAAGCGTCAATATTTATTTAAAGTTAAAAACAGATTCGGTTTATAAAATAGGTTTGTTCAACAACACGGTTAGGCACGAGTGATATTGGTGCCCGCCTGGCCTTCTAGGATGCGTAAGCCATCTTGTAGCGCGCCAATGCCCACCACCTTGCCGCCTTGTTTGATAAATTCACAAGAAGCTTCAATTTTTGGCCCCATGGAGCCGGCATCAAATTGGTAGTTCGCAAGTTCGCTTGGCGTTGTGCTGCGTAGTGCATGTTGGGTTGGTTTGCCCCAATCAAGGTAGACAGCATCGGCATCGGTCAAAATAAGCAATGCGTCAGCATTCAATTGTTTGGCAAGGAATGCCGCAGACATATCTTTGTCGATAACCGCTTCGACACCGACTAATTTGCCGTTTTCGCGCTTGACGGGAATACCGCCACCGCCAGTACAAATCACTAGGTGACCTGCATCGATAAGTTGAGTGATTGCTTCGTGTTCAACAATGCCAGTTGGCTGTGGGCTAGGGACTACGCGGCGGAAATATTGGCCGTCAGGTTTGACGGTCCAGTGGTATTTTTCTGCTAATTCACGTGCTTCCGCTTCTTGGTAAACTGGGCCAATTGGTTTGGTTGGGTTTGCAAATGCAGGATCTTTTGGATCAACCGTCATTTGTGTCAACATGCAAGAGATGTTGCGTTCAGGCAGCATGTTTTTGAATTCTTGCATCAACATATAGCCAATCATTCCTTGGGTTTCACTGCCCAATACGTCGAGTGGATATGGTGCGACTTTCTTGTATTCAAGGCCTTGTAGTGCAAGCAAACCCACTTGAGGGCCATTTCCATGCACAAGCACTACGTTATATTCTTTAGCAATTTCGGAAATGGTTTTCACTGCAACTTCAATATTGCGACGTTGAACATCGGCTTCTAATGGCTCACCACGACGAAGCAATGCGTTTCCGCCTAATGCAACAACAACAGTTTGTTTGGTCATAATCATGTCTCTTTAAAGGTGAGTTGAGGCTTGCAGAGGAAATAGCCCCAACTCATTTGTTAACCAGTGAAAGTGGTATTAGATACCGTCACGCTCAATTGGGCAGCTCATGCAGCGAGCACCACCGCGGCCACGGCCAAGTTCATCGCCTGGAATTGGCAATACTGTAATTCCCGCTTTGTCGTATTTTTCGTTGGTGTAGGTGTTGCCTTCATAGCCGATTACCACGCCAGGTTTAACGGTTAGAACATTGTTTGCATCGTTCCACTGTTCGCGTTCTGCGTTGAAGTTGTCACCACCAGTCGTGATTAGGTTGAGTTTATCGACGCCAAGCGCTTTTTCGATAGCGGTAACGAAGTAACCTTCTTCTTTGACGTTAACGGCACCAGACTCATCACCAGTTAGGGTCCAGCATTTCACATCTTTACGCACTACTTCTGGGTAAACTGAGAAGGTGTCTTCACGCATGTGTGTCATAACGGTATCTAAGTGCATGCAAGAACGATGTTTTGGTAGTTCCATAGCAATAATTTGTTTAGCTTGACCGTGTTTAAATAGGCCTGCCGCTAAGTGTTCAACGCCTTGCGCGGTTGTGCGTTCAGACATACCAATCAGTACCGCACCTTTACCAATCACTAGAACATCACCACCTTCAATGGTTGAGTTGTCGTAATTAATGCTTTCATCATCACCGAAGTATTTAATGAAATCTTGACCTGCGAAGCTTGGGTGCCAACGGTAAATCGCACGGACATGGTTGGTTTCGCGTTGACGCGCAGGTTTGGCCATCGGGTTAATTGACACGCCACCGTATACCCAGCAAGAAGTGTCACGAGTAAATAGATGGTTTGGTAGTGGTTCGATAATGAAATCAGTCGGTGCATGTAAGCCTTGCATCATTGAAGAGGATTTCATTGGCATTTCAGCGTAAGACAAACCACCAGTCAGAATTTTTGCCAGTTCAAGGTTTGGTAAGTCGCTTAAGTAACAGCGCACGTCATTAGCAAATTTTTTACCAAGGCGGTAATCAGATACCTGTTTGGTTAGTAGCCAATCTTTCGCGACTGGGACTGCTAGTGTGTCAGCCAATAGGTCAGTTAGTAGTAAAACTTCAACACCTTGCTCACGCAGCGTTTGTGTGAATGCATCATGTTCTTTACCGGCACGTTCTACGGCTAAAACATCATCAAACAAAAGATCGTGACAGTTTGATGGCGTTAAGTGAGTGAGAGAGCGTCTAGGGCGGTGAACAAGAACTCGACGCAATTGACCAATTTCAGAACCAACATATAGCTTACTCATAATATTATCTCTCTTAATCTATATGTATTTATTCCGTTTTATTTTTTGAAATTTAATTCAACTTATTTGGGATAAACACATAATTATTTCTGTAGGGAATTCAGTATGAATTTATTTATTCACTTCCGTGTTCTGCAATTAATATTACCCTTGATTAAAAGATGTTCTTAGAGGTGCATCACAGAATTATTTATATTAAAAATGAACTGTAATTGTCTATTTTTAACAATGTTTATGCATCGGTTTGTTATTTTTTATTTTGATTTTTACATCTTGTTTTTTGGATTAAAATTCACGAATTGCCTACTAAATATCTACTATTTATAATGATTTGAGTGTTGGTGGGAATTTTATGCATTAACAGTAGGTTTAAAAATGGTGTGAGTTGTCAATTCTATGCATTTTTAAAGGGTATGTAATTGAATGTAACCCAGTGGTTAGTGTGTTTGTAACAAAACTTTTTTAATGAAAGTTGATCATGGTCAGGTTTGAAAATTCAACAGTTCGGAAAGGAATTTTACTTTTTAATAAGTTTAATTTGTTCTCGGATGATATTTACTAATAAGGGAAACAAATCAGTGATAGCGGTGAGGCGTATTTAGTCATAAAAAGTTGTTATTTATCCAAGCAACGACTTCAAGTTGTTTGGGTATACCCTTTCTATTTGAAGCTGCAGCGGTGTTGGCTATATTCGCTCACCCCAATCACATAGTTTATCTATGCTCATCGGGATGAACTCACTTGCCGCCTACCTGCAACTTCAAATGGTTTGGATATATGAATTATTCATATTCGCTGAGTTCGGTATTATTTGTTAATCGATGTTTTGTTCACTCGCTAAGAGCAGACCTATCATCTAGTGTTGTGATGATTGATTACGATGGGAGAGCCGTGGCGAGGTATCTGATTCTAAGTGGTGGTAACAAGCTTTGGTTGATGCCTATGCAAGTTGAAAGAAAGGTGATTAGCTTGAGTTGCAAGGTATATTAATCAATATATTAGATACGAAAAAGCCGCAATGAAGCGGCTTTGAATCAGCGAGAGGAAACCAGTTTATTGAGTTATAGCATGGCACCGATGCTGAGAGACAACATGATGAATACACATAGAATACCCAATAGCGGAGCAACCCATTTCACCCAGCGCACGTAAGGAACGCGAGCGATTGCTAAGCCGCCCATTACTACTGCAGAGGTTGGTGTTACAAGGTTGACAATACCAGATGCAGATTGATAAGCAGTAACCACTAAGTCACGGCCAATGCCGGCAAAATCGGCTAATGGAGCCATGATAGGCATGGTAAGTACCGCTAAACCAGAAGACGATGGTACAAGGAATGAAAGAAGAATTTCTAATAAATACATTACGTTAATAAAAACGATTGATGAAAGACCAGTTACCATTTGTTCTGCTGAGAACAAAATAGTGTCAGTTATCATACCGCGGTCCATAATAACCACGATGCCACGAGCGATACCAATGATCAGCGCCACACCCAGTAGGTCGCGAGCACCATCAATGAAGCTTGTGGTGAACTCTTCTTCGCTCATACGAGCAATTAAACCGATGATAATGGTAGCACCTAAGAACATGGCGGAAATCTCAGCCATCCACCATCCGGCAACGGATACACCGTAAATCATCACACCAAAAGCGGCAGCAAAAATTGATAGAATCACTTTACGAGTCGCAGTGAACTCAAGTTTTTCACCGTTTTGATTACCTAGGAAGTGCGCTTTGTTCTCTTCATACTTGTCGTAGACAATTGACTTAGTTTGATCGGCACGAACCATTTTTGCATAGCGCATAACGTATATTACACAGATAATCCAGCCAACAACCAGCATTCCAGCGCGGAGCATTATGCCGTCAGTAAATGGAATGCCAGCAGCATTCGCGGCAATAACGGTTGCAAATGGGTTGATGGTCGAACCTAATGTACCGATACCCGCCCCAAGCAATACCGTTGCGGCTGCAACGAGTGGGTCAAAACGCGCGGCCATCATCACGGGTACAAGAAGCGTATAGAAGGGAAGAGATTCCTCAGCCATACCATAAATAGTTCCGCCAGCGGCAAATAGGGCCATCAATATAGGGATCATGAGCTCTTCTCGGCCTTCAAGGCGCGCGGTTACTCTTTCTATCCCAGCATCAATTGCTCCTGTTTTGGTTACTAAGCCGAGGAAGCCACCAATCACCAATATAAATAGTGATACGTCAATTGCTGCCGCTTCATAGCTATTGTGGTCGTAAAAACCATCAATCGGAGCCATCAGAACATCAATTACACCTTGTGGGTTGCCTTCAGCGGCCTGATAGGTACCAGCAATCGGCACTTCTTTGCCCAAATCTTCATTCATGGTGCGTTGGTATTGACCTGCCGGAACAATCCAAGTTAACAACGCAACCAGAGCAATAAGAATAAATAAAATAGTATAAGCTGAAGGGAATTTGAAGTTGGCAAAGAAGCCACCTTTCGGTTCCGTAGATACAGTTTGGGTTGTCATAATGTTCTCCTTACACCCAGAGAGTAAAAATATTCTGAGTGTTTTTATCGGCTAATATTCTTAACTCATCCATTATTTCAATTATTTATTACCATGAAATAAATGAGTGAATAAAAATTATTGGATATTAAAAATCAACAAGATGGTTGATAAAGTTTGTTTGTTATTTTTGAGTTTTTAGGCTCTTGTTTTAAATGAGTATGTGTGGATTTTAAAGTGAGTGCTTATAACTAACCTAGGGGTGCTTCACAAAAAAGTAGTGTGAAAATTAGCCTTATTTTTTTTGCTGTGTTTATAGAGGGTAATTGTGTGTAAATAATGGAATTATATTCTTATTAATTATGTAGGTTTGCTTTGTAAAGGGCTGCTGTCTAGCTGTGAATCAATTGCTTGGAATTTTATTCAAAGTATAGAATTTTTAATTAAAATTCATTTTCCGCACTTTCATTGATTTATATCAAATTTAAATGGAAGCTTTGATTGATGAGCATAAGAAAAAGGGAGCCGAAGCTCCCTAAGTATTAATTTTATGGAGTATTACATCAAAATGTTTGTGAATAGTAAGCCAAAGCCTATGCTGAAAGCCATGCTGAGTAAGCCAGGAATCATGAAGCTATGGTTAAAGATATATTTTCCGATACGAGTGGTTCCTGTGCGGTCAAAATCAATTGAAGCAATAATAGGGCCATAATTGGGAATAAAGAAGTAACCATTTACTGCAACAAATACGGCGATAATGATCGCTGGTGGTAACCCTAGTGTGATGGCTACAGGTACTAATACTGCTGTTGTTGCTCCCTGGCTATTCACCATAACGGATAGCGCAAATAGAGCGAAAGCAAATGTCCATGGAGCTACTTCAACCAAACCTGAAACTGCTTCTTTTACCATTGCACCGTGTCCGCCAATAAAAGTATCGCCTAACCAAGCAATACCAAAAATAGCAACGATAGCGCGCATACCAGCGTGGAAGACGGAACCTTGACTTATCGCATTACCATTTGGCTTACAGACCAAAATGATTAATGCTGCAATTGATAACATCACTATTTCAATTGTGTGCGCCATTCCCATCGGAGAACCATTAAACTGAGGGCGTAGACTTGGTATTGCTCCCATAATGACGACGATGAGTGCACCAAACAAGAATAGAGCTACCGACTTTTTAGCCTGTGGAGTGATTTGAATATCTTCAACAGAGACTTCTTGATCCATTTCTGCTCTAAATTCAGGGTCTTGTAGACGACGCTGATATTCAGGGTCATCTTTGAGCTCAATCCCGATTTTATTCACAAATAAGCAAGCACAGGCTAAACCTAGAAAGGTGCTTGGAATAGTTATCATCAGCACGTTGGCTAAGGTGATGCCCTGTGGTTCGAGAAAAGCAACGAGAGCGACAACTGCAGCCGCGATTGGACTTGCTACGATTGCGAATTGTGAGGCGATAACAGCCATGCCAAGTGGTCGTTCTGGGCGAATGCCGCTACGACGGCTCACTTCAGCGATTACTGGTAGTACTGAATAAGCAACGTGCCCGGTTCCTGCCATCATTGTGAAAAAGTAAGTTACTAAAGGTGCGATAAAAGTGATGTGACGTGGGTTTTTGTGCAGAATATTAGTCGCAATTTTAATGAGATAATCGAGACCGCCAGCAGCTTGCATGGATGCCGCTGCGGCAACTACGGCCATGATCATCAACATAACATCGATGGGAGGACTGGTTGGTTGCATTCCAAACACAAAACTTAGTATAGCAAGGCCAATGCCGCCCATGACACCAAGCCCGATACCACCAATCCTTGCACCAATTAGGATACATCCTAATACGATAAGGAATTCAATTAAGAACATCTTTTTACTCCTAAAGATAATTAAAATATAACTATTCTACCGACTGATTCATGTTCAATTCTGATTTTTAAAATCAATGATTTAAAACAATGTTTTGTGGATTATCGGCTGCTAGAAAGTAAAAAGGCCCTGAAGCAGGGCCTTTTGGGATTACTCGTAGCGTTTTGCTTTGTATTGAGGATGCATAAAGTTTTCGACAGACAGAATGTCATCTAACTCTTCAGCGGTGAGCAGACCGCGCTCAAGTACAACTTCACGCACACTCTTACCAGTTTCTGCACAAATCTTACCGACAATGTCACCTTCGTGGTGACCAATGTATGGGTTCAGGTAAGTAACGATACCGATGGAGTTGAATACGTAAGCTTCACATACTTCTTTGTTCACAGTGATGCCATCGACACATTTGTCACGCAAGTTGACACAAGCATTAGATAGAATTTCGATAGATTCAAACATGCTTTGTGCAATCACTGGCTCCATTACGTTTAACTGTAATTGACCACCTTCTGCTGCGAATGAAATGGTATTGTCATTACCGAGAACTTTAAAGCAAACTTGGTTAACCACTTCAGGAACAACAGGGTTAACTTTTGCAGGCATGATAGAAGAACCAGCTTGAAGCTCTGGTAGGTTCAATTCATTTAAACCAGCACGAGGACCAGAAGAAAGCAGACGTAGATCGTTACAGATCTTAGATAATTTAACGGCTAGGCGTTTTAGTGCGCCGTGAGTCATTACATAGGCACCACAGTCAGAGGTTGCTTCAATTAAATCTTCAGCGGGAACAACATCAAGCCCCGTGACTGCCGCTAGGTGTTTTACTGCAGCAGCTTGGTAACCTGGAGCTGCATTAAGGCCGGTACCGATAGCCGTTGCACCAAGGTTAATTTCAAGTAGCAGTTTTGAGGTGTATTCAAGGTTGCGAATTTCTTCGTTGATGGTTACAGCCCAGGCATGGAACTCTTGACCAACAGTCATTGGTACCGCGTCTTGTAACTGAGTGCGGCCCATTTTCAAAATACCTGAGAATTCTTGGCTTTTAAGTTCAAATGCTCCTTTAAGGTATTCGATTGAATCAATCAATTTACGAATGCTATTGTATACCGCAACACGGAAACCTGTCGGGTAAGCACAGTTGGTTGACTGGCTCTTATTCACATGGTCGTTAGGGTTAATGAACTCATATTGACCTTTTTCTTTACCCATCAATTCAAGCGCTACGTTGGCGATAACTTCGTTAGTATTCATATTAACAGAAGTACCCGCACCACCTTGATAAACGTCTGATGGGAATTGATCCATGCACTTACCTGTTTCAAGGATCAAATCACACGCTTGGATGATGTAGTTAGCTACTTGGCTTGGCACCACGCCAAGTTCTTTGTTTGCCAATGCGGCTGCTTTTTTAGTCATGATCATGCCGCGCACAAATTCTGGCACATCAGAGATGGTTGCTTTTGAAATGTTGAAGTTTTCGATAGCGCGTAGAGTGTGAATACCGTAGTAAGCATCAGATGGAACGTGACGTTGACCTAAAAGATCTTCTTCAATACGAGTGGCTTGGTTAGCGATAGCTGCTTCAGATAGGGTAGCCATAACAGGATCCTTAGAGAATTATTCTGATAATTAGTGGAATTATTAGCCATTTCTGCAGTTTAAGAATCCATTCGTCAGAGTTTTTGGCTGGAAAATCCATCCTGACTTCTGTGGCACATAATACGCAACCTATAATTAAAAAATAGTAACTTGATCACTTTTTTAGCCAATATTTGATTAAATTTTCATAAGCATCAATATGCGTTAAATTTATGTTTCAAACGCTAGTTTACGTTGGATATTTGCCTAGAAACTGTGATGAAAAAGTAGCAGTCTAAAAGGGAGAGGATCACAAATAGTTACTTAAATTTGTGTGAGATCTTGTTACGGGAACCGCTCATCACTTGCGGCCACAGAGTGTAGGCGCTAATGTGTAGAGCAACAAAGGAGGGCGTGTGTTTCCTATCTTACTTTTACTCTTTATTTTTGTACCGATTATAGAAATTGGTCTGTTTATTCAAGTTGGTGGCATTTTAGGATTGTGGCCAACGATCGCATTAGTGCTGCTTACCGCATTTGTTGGCGCATCTTTAGTTCGTAGCCAGGGTCTACAAACTTTGCTGAGTGTGCAAAATCGTTTGCAACAAGGGGAATTACCCGCACAGCAGATTTTTGAAGGGGTTATGTTGGCGGTGGCTGGCGTGTTGTTGTTAACCCCCGGTTTTATGACGGACGCGCTCGGGATGTTGGTATTGCTACCTGCGCCACGAGCAGTAATCGCCAAGTATCTGATGAGTAAAATGGTGGTAAAAGGTATGGCGAGTGGTTTTCATTCTAGCCCTTATGAACATGCTCCTTTCCATCACGATTCCCATCGTTCGTCAGAGCAAGGCGATACATTTGAAGGTGAGTTTGAACGTAAAGATAACGACCGCAATAAACTCAATTAAATAAGGCTCGTTGCCCCACATCACTTGAAGTTACAACTTCAAGTGATGTGGGGGACGGGTATTTTTACTGTTATTGTTTACGGTTTTAAAATAAATGTTAAAAATTAAATGTCGAAATAGTTTGCTTAGTTAAATTTAAAGGCCTATAGTGGCCTCGCTCTGTTGTTCAGGGTTATTAATGAAACAAAAAATAAAAGTAAAAGTAAATTCTCAGAATCCCATCGTAAAAGTTGTTGTCCTCAGTGTTTCCCTTACCTTATTAGTAACATTAAATAATTCAATCTTTCAGTGCATTGTGCATAAGCACGATAACTCTATGAATTTAAATAAAAGGGACACATTATGTCTAACAAAACAACTGGTTCTGTAAAATGGTTTAACGAAACTAAAGGTTTCGGTTTTCTTACTCAAGACAACGGTGGCGCTGACGTGTTCGTACACTTCAATGCAATCGCTTCTGACGGTTTCAAAACTCTAATTGAAGGCCAAAAAGTGTCTTTCAATGTAGAAAACGGCCAAAAAGGCCTACAAGCGGCTCAAGTAACCGTATTGTAATTCTGTCCAATATACAGAATATAGAAAAGGTCGCCTAGGCGACCTTTTTGCTATCTGCAGGTTTGTTTCTTAACTATTTGGGCTGCTACTGTGCGCCTTCAAAGTCCATTTGACGCCATGCTTCAAACGCAATAATGGCGACCGCATTCGATAAGTTTAAACTGCGAGCTTCTGGCATCATTGGTATACGGATACGCTGTTCCATCGGTAAGCTTTCAATCACCTCTGTTGGTAATCCTCTGGTTTCAGGGCCAAACATTAGCACATCACCTTTTTGAAATTTTGCATCAACATGATGACCGGTTGTTTTGGTGGTGCAGGCAAAAATTCGATAGGTTTGGCGTTCATTGTTTAGGTATTCCATAAATGCATTAAGATCTTTATGGCGTGTTACTCGCGCTAAATCATGGTAATCGAGACCTGCACGGCGCACTTTCTTTTCTTCTAAATCAAAACCAAGTGGTTCAATTAAGTGTAAGTTGGCACCACAATTGGCGCATAAACGAATAATATTGCCAGTGTTTGGGGCGATTTCAGGCTCGTAAAGTGCGATATCAAACATCTTATAACGGCTCTTTAGGGAATATGTGTGGCCAGTATAAAGGGGTCGCTGCATTGGTTACAAGCAACCACTTTATAGGATGAGTTTGAATCAGGCGTTAAGTGGCAATGAAATTTGTACTTTTAGGCCGCCTAACTCGCTACGACTGGCTGTAATGGTTCCGCAGTGTTGGCGAATAGCACTTTCTGTGATGGCAAGACCTAAGCCAGTGCCGCCACTGTGGCGATCTCGCGCGGTTGATACTCGATAGAATGGACGAAAAATATCATCCAATTCATTGTCAGGAACCCCTTCACCATTGTCTTCAACACTGACCAAAAGCGATGCCTTGTTGGTAGAAAAGGTCACTTTTATCTGATCTTCACCATAGTAAATAGCATTACGTACGATGTTTTCTAGCGCACTCATTAAGAGTTTCGGGTTACCCACAATAGATCTATCGGGAATGGGGTTATAGCTGAGAGCTTTATTTCTTTGCTCTGCTTCAAATTGAGCATCGTTCAGGAGTTCTTCCCATAAGCTAGACAGAGGCTGTGTTTCGCGACTTAAATGGCTGTCAGTTTGCGTGCGCGAAAGCTGCAACAGCTCTCCAATCATTTGTTCTAGGCGTTGCGCTTCGGTATCAATCCGTTCTAATTCAGAGCTCTCACCTTGTTTACGAACCGCGAGTGCATTTGCCATGCGTAGCCGTGTTAGTGGTGAGCGTAACTCGTGAGAAATATCAGATAACAACCGTTGTTGTCCCGAAATCATCTGGTTCACGGCTTCGACCATCTGGTTAAAGCTTTCTCCTGCTTGACGAAATTCATTGGTGCCTTTTTCCAATTGTGGATCAACCACGAATTCGCCACGAGCAACCCGTTTGGCTGCTTGCTCTAAGCGGCTTGCTGGTTTGCTCAATGCCCATGCTAGCCACAATAATAATGGGGTACTGACGAGCATCACCGCAAGCAGCAATTGAAAGGGGCGATCAAACAGTTGTAGTAAGAATGGAGGAGGCTCATTCCAGCGAATACCGACGTAAAGTAATAAATCTTGTTTGGCGAGAGTAATTGGTACTGGGCCCGCTAGCATGTATTTGCCGTAAAGCTTTTGTTGTGGCTTATCAATCGATTCAATACTAGTGACAAAATTCTGTAACACCTTCAATTTGAAGTCGGTTTGAGTCTTTGTGGTTAAAATGGTGCCATCTTGTTGAGTGATAAAGAACTGAGGGCGATTCGTATTATCGCGTTTATGACCTTCTCCACGTTTCGTATTGCCACTGCTTTCTAGTTGAAAAAGAATTCGCGTTAATTCGTTATCGTTTTTAAAAGTATGTTCAATCTTTTCTTTCAGCATCTCAAGGCGTTGATATTCATCACTAGGAAGATCGCGTGTTTTACGAGGGTCAAGGTGTGGCAAAGCTAGCACTGCAATCAGCACCAGTAGCATTGTGAGCCAGAAAATGGCAAAAATACGGCCATAGAGGCTATTTATTTTGGGTAGGTGCATTAATCCTCCAAAATCATTAAATAGCCACGACCACGTAGCGTTTTAATGCGTGGCTTACCATCAATGCGTTCTGGTAATTTTTTACGTAAATTTGAAACGTGCATATCAATAGCACGGTCAAATGCGGCGAGTCTTTTACCTAATACGTCGATACTGAGGTTTTCTTTAGTGAGTGTTTCTCCTGGGTTTTGCACAAAGTGTGTAAGTAGCGCAAATTCAGTAGTGGTCAGGTCGAGTAATTGACCTTGGCAATAAGCTTCTTGCTTACTCGGATAGACCTGAATGTCCTGGCATTCGATAACATCACTCGGTTTGGTGCTGTGATTGGGCTGTGATCGACGCAAGATTGCTCGGATGCGGGCCAGTAATTCTCGGTCGCTAAAGGGTTTGGGCAAATAGTCGTCAGCGCCCAGTTCCAAGCCAATTACTCGGTCGATTTCTTCGCCTTTGGCGGTCAGCATTAACACTGGAGTACACCAGTTCTCTCGTAGCCGTTTGAGTGTTTCCATGCCATTAAGCTTGGGCATCATCACATCTAGCAACACTAAGTCAATGCCGCTATGTATCGTAGTGAGACCGGCTTCTCCATCATTTGCCTCTGATACTTCAAAGCCTTCATAGCTCAGAACTTCTTTGAGTAAGCTTGTTAACTCGGTATCGTCATCAATTAGAAGAATATGTGCCATGTGCAGCCTCGTGCGTTATCAGGTTATTTGGGTATAGTTTACTGTGAAATAGCGCAGATATTCAGTGTGTGAGTCGCTCTTTACGATTCTTTACGCTCACTATACGTCGCTTTACCTTGTAGCATCTATTCTATATTCAAGCGCTGAGAACACAGCCTCTTAACAATCCACTTAGTGAAGGAATAGATTATGAACATGACAAAAAAAATGGTACTTGCTGCGGTTGTACTTCCTCTTACTCTTGGTACTGCTAGTGTTTTCGCATACGGTGGTGGTAAAGGGCAATACAAAAGATCTGATGATGAATGTGGTCGTGGAGCAGACCGCGGCATCATGCAGCAATTAGACCTTACTGCTGACCAACAAGCAAAACTCAAAGAGATGCGCGGCGCAAACCGTGATCAAATGAAAAATGAATTTAAAGGTCAAAAGCAAGCTCAGATGCAGGCGCATCACGCTAAAGTTCAAGCCTTGGTGTTAGCCGATAACTTTGATGAAGCTGCTGCCAATGAACTTGCAAAAGAGATGGTTGACCAGCAAGTATCTCATCGTGTGAAAATGCTTGAAAAGCGTCATGACATGTTGAGTGTGCTCACTCCAGAACAAAAAGTTAAATTCCAAGAGTTGCAGCAAGAACGCATGCAAAAATGTATGGCAAATGGCCCAAAAAAGATGAAGAAAAACGGTTAATTACCGAAACAGGTCTCTCTATGAGGCCTGTTCATTTTTGTGGCATATTCATTGTCAGATGAAGAAGGTATACTTTCACTACACTTTATTCATGATTTCGGTGCTATGAAACAAGAATACGCCCGCTTGGTTACCCTTGCCGCATGGACAGCCACAATGGTTGCAACCGTGCTTCTGATTGTCAAAGTGATTGCTTGGTGGATCACAGGCTCTGTTAGTTTACTCGCCTCACTGATCGATTCTTTACTCGATATTGCTGCTTCGGTGGTCAACTTGATTGTGGTGCGCTATGCATTACAACCAGCAGATAAAGAGCATGCCTTTGGGCATGGCAAAGCAGAGTCCTTGGCCGCACTTGCGCAAGCGATGTTTATTTCAGGTTCTGCCTGTTTCCTCATTCTTAATGGTGTTGACCGATTTTTCCGCCCACATGAATTAACCTCTCCCGAATATGGGGTTTACGTCAGTTTCTTTGCCATGGTTGTAACATCCGGTTTGGTGATGTTCCAAAAGCATGTGGTGAAGAAAACCGGCAGTCAGGCGATAGCCGCTGATTCTCTACATTATCAAACTGATCTTTTCATGAATGCTGCTATTATGCTGGCGCTAGCTCTGAGC
This sequence comes from Vibrio sp. S12_S33, assembly GCF_963889785.1. Lineage (NCBI taxonomy): Bacteria > Pseudomonadati > Pseudomonadota > Gammaproteobacteria > Vibrionales > Vibrionaceae > Vibrio > Vibrio sp. S12_S33. The sequence goes on from NZ_CAWPQZ010000004.1 coordinate 96,563, forward strand.
TGGTACGGCTTTAAACAGGCAGATGCGGTATTTGCGGTCGGGATTGGTCTTTATATCTTATACAGTGCATTTCGTATGGTGATGGAAGCGATTCACACCTTACTCGATCGAAAACTACCTGATGAAGAATTAGCGCAGATCCATGCTGAGTGTCTGTCTGTTGAAGGGGTATTAGGGGTTCATGAATTGCGAACACGAATGTCAGGACCTGTAAGATTCATTCAATTGCATTTGGAATTAGATGACAACATGCCATTGATTGAAGCGCATCGCATTGCTGATGATGTAGAAGATAAATTGCTCGACGCTTTTCCTGGGGCAGATGTATTAATCCATCAAGATCCTTACTCAGTTGTGTTTGGCTCAGAAAAAAAGCAAAAAACACAAGGCTGGTAGCGACAGAAATACGCTTATTGGCTATTTTTTGTGTGAGTAATAAACAAGAGTGATTCTGATGTGAATCAACAAAGTATTAACGCAAAGCTGTAATACTCTTACATAAGTAGTAAAGTTACATAATTTCACGCAAATAACAGTAGTATTCCTTTTTAGGAAAGGTAACATTACGCGTAGATTATCAAGATTTTGTTGCCTGTTTTGTCGTTAACAGGCAGCGTTAAAATTAGTATTAAGTTTACAAAAAATCGAGGGTGAGCATGATTAAGAAAATCGGTATTTTGACAAGTGGCGGTGACGCACCTGGTATGAATGCAGCAATTCGTGGTGTTGTTCGTACTGCGCTAGGTGCTGATTTGGAAGTATATGGTATTTATGATGGCTACCTTGGCCTGTACGAAGACCGTATCAAGCAACTTGACCGCTCAAGTGTTTCTGATGTGATCAACAAGGGTGGTACATTCCTTGGTTCGGCACGTTTCCCTGAGTTTCGTGAAGTAGCGATTCGTGAGAAAGCGATTGAAAACCTGAAAAAACACGGCATCGATGCTCTTGTGGTTATCGGTGGTGATGGCTCTTATATGGGCGCAAAAAAACTGACTGAGATGGGTTTCCCATGTATCGGTCTGCCTGGTACTATCGATAACGATATCGCAGGTACCGATTACACTATCGGTTACTTAACAGCATTAAATACAGTTATTGATGCGATTGACCGTTTACGTGATACTTCTTCATCTCACCAACGTATTTCTATTGTTGAGATCATGGGCCGTCACTGTGGTGATTTGACGCTGATGTCTGCCATTGCTGGTGGTTGTGAGTATATCATTACTCCTGAAACTGGCCTGGATATGGCGCAGCTTACTGCGAATATCCAAGATGGTATTAAGAAAGGTAAAAAGCATGCGATTATTGCTTTAACCGAGCTAATGATGGATGCCAACCAACTGGCGAAAGAAATTGAAAAAGCGACGGGTCGTGAAACTCGTGCGACAGTTCTTGGTCACATTCAACGTGGTGGTCGTCCAACAGCATTTGACCGTGTACTAGCATCACGCATGGGTAACTTCGCTGTTCACCTACTGCTTGATGGTCAAGGTGGTCGTTGTGTTGGTATTCAAAAAGAGCAGTTAGTTCACCATGACATCATTGATGCTATCGAAAACATGAAGCGTCCAGTACGTCATGACTTGTTCAAAGTGGCTGAAGAGTTGTTCTAATCTGAGCTATACCCTTCCTACTTGATGTTGCAGCGGTGTTGGTTACGTTTGCTCACCCCAATCACATAGTTTATCTATGCTCATAGGGATTCACTCACTTGCCGCCTACCTGAAACTTCAAGTTGTTTGGGGATATATTGTAAATTGAACTTGAAAAAAAGACCGCAAATGCGGTCTTTTTGCCTTTTCACACTATAGGATGATTTCACGTACTTCAGGATCTTTGCGTTCCAAGTAGTGAATAGATTTGATACGACGAATGGTACGACAACGGCCACGGATCAATAGAGTTTCAGTGGTCGCAATATTGCCTTTACGCGTTATACCTTCTAATAAATCACCTTTGGTGATGCCGGTTGCAGAGAAAATGACATTATCGCTACGCGCCATGTCTTCCATTTTCAGCACTACACCCGCTTCAACGCCCATTTCAGCACAACGAGCGAGCTCTTTTGCGCCATAAATTCGGTTTTCTTCGGTATTGCCCTTCACTTCATGACGAGGCAGTAGACGACCGTGCATATCGCCATCAAGAGCGCGAATGACAGCAGCAGATACCACACCTTCAGGTGCGCCACCGATACAATACATCACATCCACTTCGCTATCTGGCATACAAGTTAAAATAGAAGCAGCCACATCACCATCAGGCACAGCGAAAACGCGAACGCCCATCTGTTGCATCTGTGCAATCATCACATCGTGGCGAGGTTTAGCTAAAGTGGTGACGACTAGGGTATCGAGTGGTTTATTGAGTGCTGCGGCGATATTTTCTAGGTTCTCTTTTAATGGTTTGTTGAGGTCAATACAGCCTTTTGCACCCGGACCAACCACCAATTTTTCCATGTACATATCTGGGGCTTTAAGGAAACTTCCTTTTTCGCCAGCGGCTAATACAGCCAGCGCGTTAGATTGCCCCATAGCGGTCATGCGAGTACCTTCAATGGGATCGACTGCGATATCAACTTTGTCGCCACCTAGGCCTACTTGCTCACCAATATAAAGCATCGGCGCGTCGTCGATTTCGCCTTCACCAATGACAATTTCACCTAAGATTTCGGTTTTGTTGAGAAGATTACGCATGACTTCGACTGCCGCGCCGTCTGCGGCATTTTTATCGCCTCGACCAAGCCATTTATAACCAGCCAGTGCAGCACCTTCGGTTACTCGAGAGAATGCCATTGCTAAATCGCGTTTCATGCTAACTCCAAAGAAAAGGGAATAGGAAATTTCGGCGGCGATTTTAACATATCAAATCGGAAACGTTTGCTTTTTTAGTTCGTAAGGATTGCACTTGATCAAATCCAAGCGTTAAATTTGCTAAATCAGCGCGGAGAAATACTGTTTTACCGAGTCGCTGTGTGGCTTAAGTTAGGCTAGGGTCAATTTGAGTTTGTTTTTTAACCGAATAGTGAAAAATTTCGCATATAGTGAGTGTTTATAAGCGCCGGGCTGAGTAGAATGGCTCAATAAGTGAAATTATGTTCACCTCAACCGAATCATTAAGGGTATGCACCATGTCTTTTGAAGTATTAGAACTACTAGAAGCAAAAATTCAAACCGCAGTTGATACAATTGCACTTCTGCAAATGGAAGTTGAAGAGTTAAAAGAAGAGAAACAGCAGTTGATCACTGAAGCTAATGAGCTAAAAGCGGGTCGTGAAGAGCTTGAGCAAAAAGCACAACAAATGCAGCAAGAACATGCAGCATGGCAAGACCGTATTCGTAACCTATTAGGTAAGATGGATGACGTAGAGTAATCTTTCTGCTTACGATTAAAATAACAATGCCGACGAATGTCGGCATTGTTATTTTAAGTTTCTTTTACTACGATTGGTATTATGCTTTCGGTCTTACGCCCAATGTATGACATAGCGCATAGGTCATTTCGGCACGGTTTAGCGTATAGAAATGGAAATCTTTTACCCCTTCACGGCTTAAAATTCTGACCATGTCGATAGCTTGGCTTGCTCCGACAAGCTGGCGAGTGGTTGGGTCATCATCTAATCCATCGAACTGTTTTGCCATCCAACCCGGCACTTTGACATTGTTTTGTGCAGCAAAGCGCGAGGCTTGTTTGAAGTTGGATACAGGCAAAATTCCCGGTACGATTTCAACATCAATACCCGCCGCCACGCAGCGGTCACGAAAACGTAAGTAGCTTTCTACATCAAAGAAGAACTGGGTAATCGCGCGGTTGGCACCGGCATCAACTTTACGTTTTAGATTAAGTAGGTCAGCTTGTGCACTTTTTGCTTCAGGATGAACCTCTGGAAAGGCGGCAACAGAGATATCAAAATCATGACGTGTTTTTAGTAACTCAACCAGATCTGAAGCATACATTTCTGGCTTGCCACCACCGACAGGAATATCCCCACGCAATGCCACAATGCTTTGAATGCCGTTGTTCCAGTAATCGTCAGCAATTTGAATAAGCTCTTCACGTGATGCATCGATGCAAGTCAAATGAGGGGCTGCGATTAAACCGGTTTGATCTTTGATCTCTTTAATGATGGAGTGAGTACGGTCGCGTTCGCCAGAGTTTGCACCATAAGTGACAGAAACAAATTTAGGTTGCAGCGTTTTTAAGCGATGTACCGAATTCCACAGCGTCTCTTCCATCTTTTCAGAGCTCGGTGGGAAAAATTCAAATGACACATTGATATTGTCAGACAGTTCTGCAATATTTTGGTTTAGTGCATCGATATGACTGGCGTGTGTGTATCCCATCTTACTTCTCCCTGTGGCGAACTTCCTGCCAAACTAAAATCCCTTGAATTGACGTTTAGACGTCTATATGTCCACAGAATGTATTGAATACGTTTTAATGTCAACACTGTAATCATGAAGAATATTCATATTGAACGTGAGTAGAACTCAAGTGAAACGCTGATATAACTCGCAATCAGTTATAGCATTCTTTGTTGGCCAAAAACAAACAAAGGAGCCAATGACTCCTTTAGTTAAAGAAAACTAGACAGCAAGTTTAAATCCGACTGGATTGCTCCTGCAGTTACTTCTCGGCCTGCTCCTGGCCCGCGAATAACCAATGGATTATCACGATACCATTTACTCTCGATGGCAAAAATATTGTCACACGGCCGGAGGTTAGCTAAAGCGTGTTCGCGATCCAGCGCTTCAACCCCAACAGTGGCTTTACCATTCTTTTCAAGCCTTGCTACGTAGCGCAGTACTTTCTCTTCACGTTGTGCTTTTTCAAGACGTTCAGCCAATCTCTCACTCAGTAGTTGGCTCTTATCTAAGAAGTCATCTAACGATAGATTTTTAAGCTCTTCAGGCACCAGTGATTCAACTTTTACGTTTTCTGGCTCAATGTGTAGGCCAGATTCACGAGCTAAAATGACCAGCTTGCGCATCACATCAGAGCCATCGAGGTCACTACGAGGATCGGGTTCTGTTAAGCCTTGTTGCCAAGCAAGATCAACTAACTCGCTAAAAGGAATCGAACCATCAAATTGTTGGAATAGCCATGATAGCGTGCCAGAGAAAATGCCTGACAGCGCGACAATATCATCACCACTTTCACGGAGATCACGAACGGTATGGTTGATAGGTAAACCGGCACCAACCGTCGCATTGTATAACCAATGACGGCTGATCTTAGCAAAGGCATCTTTCACTTGATGATACGACTGACTAGAGGCGGAGCCTGCGACTTTGTTGGCGGAAATTAAGTGCATGCCATGCTCGGCAATATCGAGGTAACGTTCTGCGAGTTCAGAACTGGCTGTGACATCTAACACGATGAGATCGTCATATCCTTGGATATTACTCAAGTGTTGTAGCCATTCCTTACCTTGGTAAGAGATGGCTTCATCATTAAATCGTTCGAGTACCGATTCAGCATTGATGCCTTGTTCATCAAACCAATAGGTTTGGCTGTCGATAACCGCCACCAGTTCAAAGTTCATTCCACGTCGCTTTTCAAGCTCTGATTTTTGCTCTGCAAATAATTTCAGCCAACTCGAACCAATATTACCTTTGCCACATAACGCTAACGCAACACGTTTTTGCGCTTGGAAAAGTTGATTGTGCATGCCTATTACTAGTGGTTCTACTGCGGTTTTGCGTAGCACGGCAACTAAACTAAGCCCAGACTCTGACTCACAAATAAATTCAACTGGGGATGATCTCAACTGTTGGTAAAAACCGTAGCAGTGATTTGGGTTTTTGGTGACGCCTGCGCCAACCGCGCCAACTAAAGAAAACCCTTCTTTGAGTTTAATTTCAGCTTCGAAAGCCGTGTCTTGAAGGTGGGCGAGAGCGCCTCCTGAAATTTCAGTGGTGTAGGCTAGACGTAAGCGGTGTTGATCAGCTTGGGCTTCAAATGCTAGCGGTTCAAGTTGGGCACGTTGTAAGTTGCGCAGAACGCTGCTTTGCAGACGTTGGAAGTCATGACCGTGGCTAAAGGAAAGATCAATCAGCAAGACATCTTCTAACGAGGTGATGATCTTAGCCCCACGTCCAGAAGCAAGCACACGCTCGATATGGGTTGAACCGGATTCGGGTTGATAACTGCAACGTAAGTGTAAATCCATCGAGCTTTGAGCGACAGGTTGTAAAGTTCGGCTATGTAATACTGGCGCGGCCAAGCGCGCCAGTTCACTGGTTTCGTCTAGACGTAAGAGTGGCAGCAAACAAGCATCGCTGACAATGCGTGGGTCTGCGCTGTATACTCCAGCGACGTCACTCCAAATCGTAACTCGATTAACTTCGGCTAATGCACCGATCATGGTGGCAGAATAATCAGAACCATTACGGCCTAGCAATACGGTATCGCCCTGCTCATTTTGTGCCATAAAACCAGTAATGATGATGCGATGATGAACGTGCTGTGCCAGAATTTCTTTTAAAAGAGGATAGGATCGTGAGCGATCAACTTCTGGTTGTGTGCCTGTTTCAGCGCGAAGAAAAGCACGCGCGTCTTGAGCAACCGCGGCAAGATCGTTTTGGTTGAGTAATGCGGCTAGTAAACGTGAAGACCAAACTTCACCATGTCCTAACACGCAGGCTTGCTGTGCCGTATTCAACGGCGCAGACAGTTCACCTAACGCGCGTATTTCGGCATTTAATAGGTCGCGCAAAGTATCGGCTGAGTTGTCATCAAGTAGTGCGTCGATTAGGTTAGTTTGAAATTGACGAACCGCTTGTAGGTTCTCATGCGCCAATCGACCATCTTTGTTGAGAGCTTCAAGAAAGGCAATCAAGTGATTGGTGGTTTTGCCAGCCGCAGAAACCACCACTAAGTCGTTATTGTGTGAATACTCTTTTAAGATATTCACCACTCTTTTATAACATTCAGGGTCAGCAAGGCTACTGCCACCAAATTTATGCAGTTGTCGCAATACAGTCATTAAAATGCCTCCTTGGCTTTGGCAAAGGCTTGTTGTAGATCGGCAATTAAATCGTGAGCATCTTCTAAACCTACAGATAGGCGTAATAGTTGCGTTGAAATGCCCGCTTCAGCTAAAGCTGCGTCACCCATGGCGCGATGTGTCATTGATGCTGGATGGCAAATAAGGCTTTCGACACCACCCAAAGATTCAGCCAGTGAGAATAGCGTTAACTGACCGACAAAAAACTTCAATTGCTCAAAGTTTCCGGCAAATTCAAAACTGAGCATTGAGCCAAATCCTGACTGTTGTTTTTTCGCAATTTCATGACCAGGGTGTTGTGGCAGACTAGGGTGATAAATCGTTTTTACCAATGCTTCGTGTTTCAAATAAGCTAAAATTGCACCAGCATTTTCCTCATGAACACGCATGCGAGCGCCCAACGTACGAATACCACGCAGTGTCATATAGCTGTCAAATGGTGTCCCCGTTGCACCAAGGCAGTTACCCCACCAGGCTAATTCTTCAGCGTGTTGCTCGGTTTTGGTAATAACAACGCCACCGATTACATCAGAGTGACCATTGATGTATTTTGTAGTGGAGTGGATAACGAAGTCTGCCCCAAGCAACAATGGTTTTTGAAATATAGGGGTAAGGAAGGTGTTATCGACGGCCACGAGCGCACCAACTTGATGCGCTTGATGACAAATATCGGCAATATCGACAACGCGTACAAGTGGGTTAGAGGGGGTTTCTAACAATACCAATTTCGGTTTTTTAGCCAGCGCCGCACTTAACGCTTGAGGGTCGGATTGATCAACAAACAAGACATTGAAATCCCCTTTTTGGGCGCGAGTGTTGAATAGACGATAAGTACCACCGTAACAGTCATGGGGGGCAACAATTAGATCATTTGCGCTAAGAAATGCAGACGCCCATAAATTGAGTGCAGAAGTGCCGCAGTTAGTGACGACAGCGCCAAGACCGGACTCGAGTTCATACAGCGCTTTTTCAAGCAAGCCGCGGTTTGGATTTCCTGAACGGGTGTAATCGTATTGAGGTACTTCACCAAAAGCAGGAAAGCCATAATTTGTCGAAAGATAAATTGGTGGTACAACAGCGTGGTATTGAGAATCTGATTCAATACCAGTACGAACAGCGATGGTGGCTGGCTTGCGAGTGGTCATAACGGTTTCCTTGCCTAATAAACTCACTGAGAGTGACATCCTACAGGGGTATTCTTATCTTCTTTAGAGTTGCCGCCGAGAGAAACTCAAGTTACTTTGGGTATACATATACCATATCTGATAATGTTTGATATTGCTGCTTCCCAGACTAATAGCGTTACACTTTACCGATCAAAAAATAAGACGTCAACACTTCTAGACGTCTATATGTCTTTGCTTATGGCGGTAAATCCCGCTAAAATCAGCCATCAAACTTTTTCTGACAAATTACGATAACGAAGGTGCGCAATGGCAGACTGGAATGGGGAATACATTAGCCCATACGCTGAACACGGTAAAAAAAGTGAGCAGGTGAAAAAAATCACCGTTTCAATCCCATTGAAAGTGTTAAAAGTATTAACTGATGAGCGCACTCGCCGTCAGATCAATAACTTACGTCATGCAACCAACAGTGAGTTGCTATGCGAAGCTTTTTTGCATGCTTATACCGGCCAACCTTTACCGACCGATGAAGATTTAAGAAAAGATCGCCCAGATGATATTCCAACAGAAGCGAAAGCATTGATGACCGCGATGGGCATTGAGTTTGAAGCATACGACGATGAAGAAGCGTAACGCGCCACATCGATAACACTTTGTCTTTATTTTTGGAAAAGTGACCACAATGGTGTGCTGATCTGCAAAACCTGCACATGATTTTATCAACATCGTTAAAAACAAAAAAAACCGCAGAACGAAAGCTGCGGTTTTTTTGTTTTCAATCGACAACGTTACTCTTGCATGTAGCCTTCTGGCATTTCAATGCGAGCTACGCCTGAGTCAACCGCTGCCTGAGCGACGGCTTTTGCTACGCGAGGTAGCAGGCGAGGATCCATTGGTTTTGGAATGATGTAGTCAGGGCCAAAACTTAGAGACTCAACTCCAGCTGCTTTAAGTACTTCAACAGGCACTTCTTCTTTGGCCAGTTCGCGAATGGCTTCGACAGCCGCTAACTTCATTTGATCATTGATTTCACTGGCGCGTACATCTAAAGCACCGCGGAAGATGAATGGGAAACACAATACGTTATTAACTTGGTTTGGATAGTCACTGCGGCCAGTACCCATAATTAAATCATCACGTACTGCATTGGCAAGTTCTGGCTTAATTTCAGGATCTGGGTTTGAACAAGCGAACACAACTGGCTTGTCGGCCATCAGTTTCAATGCTTCCGCTGGCAGTAGGTTCGGGCCGGATACCCCTAGGAATAAGTCAGCGCCAGTGATGGCGTCTTCCAAGGTTCGCTTATCGGTGTTGCTCGCAAAAAGCTGCTTATATTCATTCAGATCATCACGGCGGGTGTGAATCACACCTTTACGATCAAGCATGTAGATTTTTTCACGCATCGCCCCACATTTGATCAGCAGTTCCATACATGCTGTTGCTGCTGCACCTGCACCAAGACAGACAATGGTACATTCGTTTAGATTTTTGCCTTGTAGTTCAATAGCATTGAGCATGCCCGCTGCCGTAACAATTGCCGTTCCGTGCTGATCATCGTGGAAAACTGGAATATTACAACGCTCAATTAAGCGACGTTCAATTTCAAAGCAGTCTGGTGCTTTGATATCTTCGAGGTTAATGCCACCAAACGTATCGGCAATATTGGCGACGGTATCGACGAATTCATCAATGGTACGGTGTTTTACTTCAATGTCGATTGAATCAAGGCCAGCAAAACGCTTGAATAATAGTGCTTTACCTTCCATTACTGGCTTAGAAGCCATTGGCCCTAAGTTGCCTAAACCAAGAATTGCAGTGCCGTTAGAGATAACCGCGACCATGTTGCCTTTCGCTGTATATTTATAAACGTTATCTACATTTTGTGCGATTTCACGAACCGGTTCAGCAACGCCAGGGCTGTAAGCTAGCGCGAGATCTTCAGCTGAGTCTGCTGGTTTCGTGAGAGATACCGCGATTTTACCTGCCGTCGGGTAAGCGTGGTAATCGAGCGCACGTTGGCGAAATTGTTCTTCTGCAGTCAATTCTTGATTATGGTCATCTGACATAGGTTTAGGTGCTCGTATTGGGTTGGAAAGGTCAATGATTCTAATGGATGTCAGTCAAACTTCCTAGGTAGGAACGCGACGTGCTTCATTAAAAATGGCTGAAAACCGTGCTGATAAGACCTGAGAGTGATGACAAAAATCACTATATAAAAAAAATGCCAATAAAAAAGGATGCCGAAGCATCCTTTTTTAATTCTATTACAAAATAGTAAATAATTACTTTTTGCTAGATAGAGCACCGAAACGCTTGTTGAAGCGATCTACACGGCCGCCTGTATCAACGATACGTTGCTTACCAGTGTAGAATGGGTGACATTTGTCACACACGTCTAGGTGGATAGATTCTTTGCCTAGAGTTGAGCTGAACTCGAATGCGTTGCCGCAAGAACAAGTTGCGCTAACTGCTTTGTATTCTGGGTGGATACCAGCTTTCATGGGATAACCTCAAATTGGGCCGTGTCGCTATCCGAATCTGAGCCGGACACCACACGTAGTTAATAAAAAATGTTGATACCGCTTCATGTTCAATAGTGAGCACTAAGCCATATCATCAAGGCGCGATATATTAATGAATCATCTGCAGTGGATCAAGCCATTTCGCCGCTATTTTCGCCACATTTTTGTACAGTGACGAAGCTCGAATTTAATGGAAGCATCCAGTAGACTGTGTTTTCTTACTTTTTGTACCACTAATGGACGATTATGCGCCCCACCATTGCACGAGTTGCCTTACCTGTACCACTGGATAAACAGTTTGATTATCAGATCCCTGGGCATCTGTTTCCGATTGTAGGTGGACGAGTGTCGGTGCCGTTTGGTCGTCAGACTCTAGTTGGGGTTGTGACGGCATTGGTCAGTGAATCGGATTTTCCATTAGATCAGCTCAAGCCACTCAAGCAAGTATTAGATAACCAACCCGTATGGTCAGATAAACTCTACCGTTTACTATCGTGGAGCAGTCAATTTTACCAATACCCATTGGGCGAAACCTTGTTTAATGCACTACCTTCAGCATTACGCAAAGGCAAAGCGGCCGATTTCTCTACTTTACTGGAATGGCAATTGACGATTGCCGGACGTAATCAATTGATGCAAGGTTTTGGTCGAGCGGTTAAACAAGCCAAAGTAATGACAATGCTCGAAGGTGGGTCAGTTTCACACCAACAGTTTATCGATGAAGAAGTAAGCAGCGCAGTATTAAAAACGCTAGAGGAAAAAGGGTGGATTGAATCTGTTGAAAAGAAACCCATTGCCAAAGCGTGGCCACAACAATTAGAAGCGGCAGTTGAAAAGCCCAAGCTAAACCATGAGCAGGTGATTGCGATTGCCTCTATCAATAGCCACACCCAATTTGCTTGTTATCTGCTCGAAGGTGTTACTGGTTCTGGGAAAACAGAAGTCTATTTAAACCTCATTAAACCAGTATTAGAAAAAGGACGCCAAGCGTTAGTTTTAGTGCCTGAGATTGGCCTAACTCCACAAACGATCAACCGTTTTCGTAAGCGATTTAATGTGCCTGTGGCGGTGGTGCACTCTGGGCTCAATGATACGGAACGCCTTAATGCGTGGCTCGCGGCTCGCGACAAAATAGCGGGTATTGTTATTGGCACCCGCTCAGCTCTGCTGACCCCTTTTGCTGACCTTGGCATTATTATCGTTGATGAAGAGCATGACGCGTCTTATAAGCAACAAGATAGTTTGCGTTATCACGCACGCGATGTCGCGGTGATGCGTGCTCATCTTGAGCAAATCCCAATTGTACTTGGTTCGGCAACTCCGGCTTTAGAAACATTACATAATGCGTTAACGGGCAAATATCACCACCTAACGCTGACCCAGCGCGCTGGTGTGGCGGTTCCAACCAAGAATAAAGTGTTGGACGTCAAAGGCCTGTTTTTAGAAAGTGGTTTATCAGCACCATTAATTGCCGAGATGAGAAAACATCTGAGTGCGGGTAATCAAGTGATGCTGTTTCTTAACCGACGTGGTTTTTCTCCGGCGCTGATGTGCCATGAATGTGGCTGGATAGCGGAATGTAAGCGCTGTGATGCTTACTATACCTTCCATCAATACAGCAGTGAGATGCGCTGTCACCATTGCGGTTCACAGCGTCCTGTGGTGCATCAATGCCAAGGATGTGGCTCAACTCAATTGGTGACCGTTGGCGTTGGGACTGAGCAACTCGAATCGCAACTGGCGCAGATTTTTCCTGATTACAAGACCATTCGTATTGATCGCGACAGCACGCGTCGTAAAGGCAGCTTGGAAAACGCGTTAGCTTCGATTCGCAATGGTGAATATAAAATATTAATTGGCACTCAAATGCTTGCTAAAGGACACCATTTTCCCGATGTCACTTTGGTTGCACTATTGGATGTTGATGGATCGTTATACAGCAGTGATTTTCGCGCTTCGGAACGTTTGGCTCAGCTGTTTACTCAAGTGGCGGGACGAGCAGGGCGAGCCAGTAAACCAGGGGAGGTTATTTTGCAAACTCACCACCCCGAGCACAGCTTGTTGCAAGCGTTACTAAGCAAGGACTATCACCACTTTGCGCAAACCGCCCTAGAAGAACGAAAAATCGCGATGCTGCCACCTTATACTTACTTGACCTTATTTAAAGCTGAGGGCAATCAAGCGCAGATGGTTGAAGAGTTTTTGCGCCAAGTTCGTCATACCTTAGAGATTCACCCTTTATTTGATGAGAGCTGTTTAGTACTTGGGCCCACTCCTGCACCGTTGGCTAAACGAGCGGGTAAATTTCGTTGGCAACTGCTGTTGCAAACTCAGACTCGTTCGTTGATGCAAAAGTTATTAATGAGTGCTAAGCCAGCGATCACTATGTTGCCATTATCTAAAAAAATTCGTTGGTCTTTAGATATTGAACCGCAAGATCTCAGTTAAACTTGGCTATCGTTTTTTGTGTAACAAGCTGTAACGCATTGAAGCAAACGAGTGCTAAAAAATCATGCTGTTATTTTTATCAAGAAAATGAATCATCATCACTGTGATGAGGTTCACGCTTATTATGCAAAATTTGTTAATCTGACCGTAACTTTCTGTCTGGAAATGAATAGACTATCCAACATACCTTTGAAGTAAATGACGGGTAACGGCATTTACTTTATAGCAATAATAATGTGTGGATTTTCCACCAACGAAAGACTTGATAAGAGGGTTAATTTCTATGGCGACAATGAAGGATGTTGCCCAGCTTGCCGGTGTATCAACAGCCACAGTATCAAGGGCATTGATGAACCCAGAAAAAGTGTCATCTTCAACGCGTAAACGTGTAGAAGATGCCGTTTTGGAGGCTGGTTATTCACCAAATTCTCTCGCTCGAAACTTACGTCGAAATGAATCAAAAACTATTGTGGCGATTGTCCCTGATATTTGTGACCCTTATTTCACAGAGATCATTCGAGGCATTGAAGACGCAGCTATGGAGCATGGCTACCTTGTTTTATTGGGTGACAGTGGCCAACAGAAAAAGCGCGAGCGATCTTTGGTTAACTTAGTTTTCACCAAACAAGCGGATGGCATGCTGCTACTTGGAACGGATCTTCCTTTTGATGTCAGCAAACCCGAACAGAAAAATTTGCCACCGATGGTGATGGCGTGTGAATTTGCTCCTGAATTGGAACTACCGACAGTACACATCGATAATCTCACCTCAGCATTTGAAGCAGTGAATTACTTAACTCAGTTAGGGCATAAACGGGTTGCACAGATTTCTGGACCGGAAGCGGCCACATTGTGCCAATTTCGACATCAAGGTTATCAGCAGGCACTTCGCCGCGCAGGAATAACGTTGAATCCAGCATATTGTACTTATGGTGACTTTACTTTTGAGGCAGGCGCTAAAGCGGTAAGACAGTTACTGGCTTTACCTGAGCCTCCTACTGCTATTTTTAGCCATAATGACACAATGGCGATAGGTGCCATTCAAGAAGCTAAGAGGCTAGGGTTACGTGTACCACAAGACCTCTCTGTTGTTGGTTTCGATGATATTCAATTTGCGAGCTATTGTGATCCACCGCTGACAACCATTTCCCAGCCTCGTTATGAAATTGGCCGTCAAGCGATGTTGATGATGCTAGAACTGCTGCGTGGTCATGAAGTTGGTGCAGGTTCTCGATTGCTAGAAACGAGTCTAGTGGTTCGGGAAAGTGCCGCTCCTCCTCGTTTAGTGTAACGTTGGCAGCGCATTTTTGATGCGCTGCTTCCATTTCAGCGCTGTTAAGTGGCAGTAAACTACATTAACATTGGGTCAAACCATCAACTTTTGAATTTTCTGTGGCTAATAAAGATTATATAAGGCGCGGTCGTAGTCCGAAAAAGCCGGCCCCAAAAAAAGCAGCCTCACGTCGTAAACCTTGGCGTAGTGGTTTATTGGCAGTAATACTGGTTTCCGCTTTTGGTTATGGTTTATACCTTTTGAGTAAAGATCCTGAGCCGCCGCAACCGGTCGTGGTACAACCTAAACCGGTAACCAAGGCAAAGCCAACCGATGTTATTCCACCTCCTCCTGAAGAAAAGTGGGATTATGTTGACAGTTTGCCGAAGCGGGAAGTTGAAGTTGTTGCCAAAGAGCAGAAAGTCTCTGATATCCCATACATTATGCAGTGTGGCGCTTATAAAACTATGCAACAGGCAGAAGCGCGTAAACTCGATATCGCTTTCCAAGGGTTAAGCAGCAAAATCCGCAAGAAGGAAGATAGCAGTTGGTATCGTATTGTGCTTGGTCCGTATAAATTTAAGCGTGATGCTGAGCGCGATAAGCACAAATTGCAGCGTGCTAAAATTGAGCCTTGTGCTATCTGGAAAGAGCAACAGTAAACATTATTCTCACCGTAAGTTAGCTATTGCTTGCGGTGAGTTATCCTCTTCGACTTGAAATCTTTTCTTCGCATCCTCATATATTTGCCAACTCCATCGAGAAAATAAATAAGAGGCCCTGTCGTGACTACTATCGTATCTGTACGTCGTAATAATAAAGTTGTCATCGCGGGTGACGGACAAGTATCGCTCGGTAATACCGTAATGAAAGGCAATGCCCGCAAAGTTCGTCGTCTATACAATAACCAAGTACTAGCGGGATTTGCTGGTGGCACCGCTGATGCCTTTACGCTGTTTGAGCGTTTCGAAAGCAAATTGCAAATGCACCAAGGTCACCTGACTAAAGCTGCGGTTGAACTAGCGAAAGACTGGCGAAGCGACCGAGCCTTGCGCAAGCTAGAAGCTATTTTGGCGGTGGC
Source organism: Vibrio sp. S12_S33 (assembly GCF_963889785.1). Taxonomy (NCBI): domain Bacteria; kingdom Pseudomonadati; phylum Pseudomonadota; class Gammaproteobacteria; order Vibrionales; family Vibrionaceae; genus Vibrio; species Vibrio sp. S12_S33. Next base: position 112,029 of record NZ_CAWPQZ010000004.1, read on the forward strand.
AGATGAAACGGCATCGTTCATTATCACTGGTAACGGGGATGTTGTTCAGCCAGAAAACGACTTGATTGCGATTGGTTCTGGTGGCAACTTTGCACAAGCCGCTGCTACAGCTCTGTTAGAAAATACCGAATTAGACGCACGTGAAATTGCCGAAAAAGCACTAAAAATTGCAGGCGATATTTGTGTGTTCACCAACCATTTCCATACTATCGAAGAACTAGAAATTCCCACTGAGCTGCTATTGGAAAAACCACAGTCAGTCGAAAAATAAAGATAGTATTTAGTGTAAAAGAATTAAGGAAACTACTATGTCTGAAATGACCCCTCGTGAAATTGTTCATGAACTCAATCGACACATTATTGGTCAGGATAAAGCTAAGCGCTCCGTTGCTATCGCATTGCGTAACCGCTGGCGTCGTATGCAGCTTGAAGAAAGTTTACGTATTGAAGTCACGCCTAAAAATATTTTAATGATTGGCCCAACGGGTGTTGGTAAAACGGAAATTGCTCGTCGTCTGGCTAAGCTTGCTAACGCGCCTTTTATTAAAGTCGAAGCGACCAAGTTCACCGAAGTGGGGTACGTAGGTAAAGAAGTTGAGACCATTATCCGCGACCTGACCGATGTTGCGGTAAAAATGACTCACCAACAGGCGATGGAAAAGGTGCAATTTCGTGCCCAAGAACAAGCGGAAGATCGCATTTTAGATGCTTTATTGCCACCAGCTCGTGATGCTTGGGGTGAGAACGAAAAAAGCGAAGAAAGCTCGAACACTCGTCAGGTTTTCCGCAAAAAATTGCGTGAAGGGAAACTGGACGATAAAGAAATTGAGATCAATGTTGCTGTGCCACAAATGGGGGTTGAGATCATGGCTCCTCCTGGCATGGAAGAGATGACCAACCAACTACAAGGTATGTTCCAAAACCTGGCTGGTGACACCAAGAAAAAGCGTAAACTCAAAATTAAAGACGCTTTTAAAGCATTAACCGAAGAAGAAGCCGCCAAGCTGGTTAATCAAGAAGAGTTGAAAGATCAAGCTATCTATAACGTTGAAAATAACGGTATTGTTTTCATTGATGAGATCGACAAAATTTGTAAGCGTGGTGAAAGTTCTGGCCCAGATGTTTCTCGTGAAGGGGTGCAGCGTGACTTATTGCCATTGATCGAAGGCAGCACCGTTTCGACAAAACACGGTATGGTAAAAACCGACCATATCTTGTTTATTACCTCGGGCGCTTTCCAAGTGGCGAAACCTTCTGATCTTATTCCTGAGCTGCAAGGTCGTTTGCCGATTCGTGTTGAGTTAGAAGCGCTATCTAGTCACGACTTCAAACGTATTCTGACTGAACCCAAAGCATCACTCACAGAGCAGTACATTGCACTGATGAAAACCGAAGATGTAAATATTGAATTTACCGAGGATGGGATTACACAAATTGCAGAAGCGGCATGGCAGGTTAATGAAACCACTGAAAATATTGGTGCTCGTCGTCTGCATACCGTAATGGAACGTTTGATGGACGAAATCTCTTTTGATGCCACCGATAAGCCTGGTTCGTCAATGACCATTGATGCCGCTTACGTGAAAATGCGCCTCGGTGAGCTAGTAGAAAATGAAGACCTAAGCCGCTTTATTCTTTAATTCGCTGCGTTTTTCCAAAATAAGCTTGTAGCCCGTCAAATACGACGGGCTTTTTATTGGCATGGAATTGAGCGTATACTCTCAACATTATTCATAGGTTATGACTTTGCATGAAGAATTCGCTCCATATCTGGTTTGATGCCGCCAGACCGAAAACACTCCCTCTAGCCCTAGTTTCTATTTTAACGGGTAGTGCATTAGCGTTTTCTGCTGGTCACTTTTCTGCTCCTATTGCTTTGCTTGCGTTGCTCACCGCAACCCTATTACAGATTTTATCCAACCTAGCTAATGATTACGGGGATGCGATAAAGGGCACCGATAATGAGGCGAGATTAGGCCCCATGAGGGCCATCCAATCTGGGGTGGTGACACTGACTGACATGAAGCAAGCGATGGTGATTAACATTGTGCTTACGGTGTTATCAGGATTAGTGCTTGTTTTTTATGCGCTGGATAGCTTGCAAAGTATTCTGGCGTTTTTAGGGCTAGGCGTGTTGGCTATTATTGCCGCTATTGCTTACACCGTCGGCAACAAACCTTACGGTTATGTTGGTTTGGGCGATCTTTCCGTTTTTATCTTCTTTGGTTTGTTGGGGGTTTCGGGCACTTATTTTTTGCATACCGGAAATATCGAGCCAAGCTTGTTTTTACCGGCGCTCGGCTGTGGTTTATTGGCGGTTGCCGTTCTCAATATCAACAACATGCGAGATATTGAAAATGATGCAATCTGTGGAAAACGCACCGTAGCTGTGCGTTTAGGGCAAACCCGTGCCAAACAATACCACTTTATGTTATTGGCCGGAGCAGTTACAGCTTTTGCTGGCTATCTCGTTATGCAATCTAGCCCGGTGTGGATTAGCTTGCCATTTTTGCTCAGTATTGTCGTGGTGGTGAAGCATGGTAAGGCGGTGTGGGTGAGCGATAAGCCCGCGCAAATCGCACCTATGATGCCGGTTGTGGTGAAATGTTCGCTTATCACCAACCTGTTGTTTGTTGGAATTGTTATAGCTCAAACTCTGACGAGTTAATTGTGTCTTGTCATTGCAATGACTTAATGACCCTATATACTCGTTGAAGATGATTTTCGGCAAGAGAAGAACGGATATGGAATACAACACCTCAGCGTTATGTGATATTTATCTCGACCAAGTCGATGTTGTGGAACCAATGTTTAGCAACTTTGGTGGTAGCGCTTCATTCGCAGGCCAACTAACAACCGTTAAATGTTTTGAAGATAATGGTTTGATCCGTGAAGTACTAGAGCAAGATGGCTTAGGCCGGGTACTACTGGTTGATGGTGGTGGCTCACTGCGCCGTGCTTTAATTGATGCGGAATTAGCGGCTCTTGCTGAAGAAAACGAATGGGAAGGGATTGTCGTTTACGGCTGCGTGCGTGAAGTCGATGAACTTGAAGATATGAGTATTGGTATTCAAGCCTTAGCGTCTATTCCTGTTGGTGCTTCTGCACAGGGTATTGGTGAGGTTGATGTTGCGGTGAATTTTGGCAGTGTGACTTTCCTACCTGAAGATTACCTCTATGCCGACAACACTGGCATTATTTTGTCGCAAGAGCCATTAAATGTTGAAATGGACTTAGATGAAGACGACCAAGTGGATGAGTAATACCAATCACAGTAAATAAGTGGTCAGAAATAGCGCGGAAAAAGGCTTGAGAACAAGGCAAGATTTTTCGATAAGTAGTTATTCTACAATCAAAAATTCTAACGCAGTCATCGAGCATTTTAACCAGCTAGAATGAACAGTTATTTACTACGATTGGTATAATTTTTACCTCTAATTTGAATCACAAAAAAGCCGACGTTTATTGCGTCGGCTTTTTTACAACTTCCATTAATAAACAAAGTCATAGGACTGGGTATGCCTGTCAGAAGCTAACGGTTAGTGAGAGAATCCCCATGAGCATAGATAAACGATGTGATTGGGGTAAGCAAACGTAGCCAACACCGCTGTAACTTCAAGTAGAAAGGGTATATATAATATAAAACGATATTAACTAATTGGTATCGATTGAACTAAAATAACAACTATCGAATTAGGCAGTTTCTCTACTACTGATCTATCTATTGACAGGTGCGCCGTAAACGTAGCGCGTAGACATAGCCTAGCATACCGCCTGAAATATTCCCTAGCGCAATGCCGATAAATAACCCTTCAACATCATACCAATAAGAACCTAACCAAGCTGCGGGTAAAGTAAACACAAATAACCGCATAAAGCTCCATTGGAAGGCTCGTATCGGTTTATGCAGTGCGTTTAAAGCAGCAATCAGCATCATTACAATGCCTTGGAAGCCGTAGCTAAAGGGGACAACAAGTAAGTAATGCCATAGAAGATCGCGTACTGACTGTTCTTGTGAAAATAGTGCCGCTAAAGGGATGCTCAGTGGCACCATCATTGCGAAAATCATCAATTGGAAAACAACCGAGAAACGCATACTCACAAATAAACCTGCAAAGCTGCGTTGTGTATTTTTGGCTCCAATATTTTGTGCCATAAAAGGCGTAAGTGAAGACGTTAAAGACATCAACACCAAAATTAAAATCGACTCGATACGTTGCGCAGCACCATAGGCTGCCACGGCGGCTGTTCCATGGCTGGCAAGCATTATCATCAATAGTGCTCCCAACAACGGGTTCATCGCATTGGAAAGGGCTGCGGGGGTACCTACTTTTAATATCTGTTTCCAATCATGCCATAAAATTGGCAAATAAGGCCAAGCTAAGAGTCGATCTCTTGTGACTAATACGTAAAGTGAACCACATAAGGCACCTAGCCAGCTAAAGGCGCTTGCAATTGCCGCACCTTGAATACCTAACTCAGGAAATGGCCCGTAACCAAAAATCAGTAGTGGGTCGAGCACACCATTAATTAAGCCTGATAACATCATTATTTTAGCCGGTGTTTTGGTATCGCCTGTTGCGCGAATCGCACTGTTACCAGCCATTGGGATCACCAATAGAGGAATGGTCAGATACCATACTTGCATGTACTGCTTAATGAGAGGAATGAGCTCGTGCGTTGCTCCGAGTAGTAAAAATAGTGGTTCAATGGTAAGCAAACCGATCACGGAGGCGATCGTCACTAATATGACGGCCAGTAAGACCCCATGGCTAGAAAAACGTGCGGCATTTTGTGCATCGCCTTGTCCAAGTAAGCGTCCAATGCTGGTGGATAAACCAATACCAATGCCCATAGTGATGCAATTAATGGCAAAGGTGACCGGAAAGGTAAAGCTAATGGCGGCAAGAGATTGAGTACCAAGTAGTGAGATAAAAAAAGTATCGACCAAGTTAAACATCAAAATAGCAACTAAACCGAAAATCATCGGAATCGTCATTTGACGCAACACATCGGAAATGGGGGCTGTAAGTAGGCCGTGTTTATCGTTGCTTGCGGGTTGGTGCATAACTGACAGGCTTGGTAGGCAAAACGCTAGGATACAAGATTATGATCTTAGCGGCTAGGTTGGGAATGTTAGCCAATAAAAAAGGCCAGCAGAGCTGACCTTTCTCAATTAAAGAAATACGATAATCGTAATAATTATGCGTTTTTCGCTTCAGCTGCCGCTTTTGCGATAGCTGCAAAGCTTTTCGCGTCAAGCGCTGCGCCGCCAACTAGAGCACCATCGATGTCTGGTTGTGCAAAGTAAGCTGCTGCGTTTTCAGGTTTAACAGAACCGCCGTATTGGATAACAACGTTTTTCGCAACTTCTTCAGATTTCTCAGCAATGTGAGCACGGATTTGAGCGTGAATGCGTTGTGCATCGTCAGCTGTAGCCGCTTTACCAGTACCGATAGCCCAGATTGGTTCGTAAGCGATGATAGCGCCTTCAAGAGCTTCAACGCCTTGAGTGTTGATAACTGCGTCAAGTTGACGTGCACATACTGCCACTGTCTCGCCAGCTTCGTTTTGCGCTTCAGACTCACCAATACAAAGAACAGGCGTTAGGCCATTTTCTTTTAGGAATGCGAATTTTTTAGCAACAAACTCGTCTGATTCATTGTGGTATTCACGACGTTCAGAGTGACCGATGATGATGTGAGTTGCACCAAACTCTTTAAGCATAGCTGGAGACATGTCGCCAGTGAATGCACCGCTGTTGTGTAGGTCAGTGTTTTGAGCACCTAGGATGATCGCGCTACCAGCTTCAGTAAGCGTACGCTCAGCAAGGTCTACAAATAGTGCTGGTGGAGCAACTGCTACGTCTACGCCTGTAACGCCTTCAAGTTCAGCGTTAAGACCGTTTAGTAGTTCAACAACCATTTCTTTGCTGCCGTTTAGTTTCCAGTTACCCATAACTACAGGATGACGCATAGGAATATCTCCATTAATTATCAAATATTAAAGCCAATGAATGTAAAAAATAAACGTGATTGCGAAAGAATATAACAGATAAAACTCAGCAGATCATGATGCGAGTCATGACTTTATTGGATCTTCATCAATGGCCTGTGCAGCTTGTCAGTGATCCCATCGGCAGAATAGTAACCTATCACTCGGATTTTGCTCGATTAGTTGCTATACCCATAATCCGAAAGAATACTTATCATGCTAAACGGTTAACTCCGTATGACAGATCAGATAACCGATAAAAGGAATGCAAATGCCAAATCTTGTTATGGAATACTCAAACTCGGTAGATGAACGTGTTAATGTTCAAGGTTTGTTGGAAGATCTGCACCATGTGGCTCTGAAGTGCGGGTTATTTGATGCTGATTCGGTTAAATCTCGTGCGTTGCGCTGCCACCATTGGTTTATTGGTGAAGAGGGTGACAGTGTTGATTTTATTCATATTAGTTTTGAATTACTGTCAGGTAGAACGTCAGAACAAAAGCGTAGCTTATCTCGTCAGTTGATGGAAGTTTTGCAGCAGCAAGCTAGTCAAGTAAGAAGCTTGACCATCAATGTACGAGATATGGATAAAGACAGTTTCCAGAAGGTCGTAAATTAACCTCATCTCTAATCTGAGTTAAGGTTAAATAAATCATTGTTAGGTAATAAAATGTCGATTAAAGAACTGCTATTTTCATTTCAAGGCCGTATTGGTCGAAAAACTTTTTGGCTATGGAACGTCACTTATTATGCGTTGATTATCGGTTTCGCTACCGTCGCTAATAAGATATTTCCCAATATTGCTTACCTTATCTTGCCGGTATTTTTGTTGATTGTGCTCATTCCTGACTTGGCGATCACAGCAAAGCGTTGGCATGATCGAAACAAGTCAGTGTGGTGGTTAGTGCTCAATGTTCCGTTGGTTTTGGGACGTATGACGATGCCAATTGGCAATGCTGATGTGGCGGCTCAAGCCGGTATGATGGAAGCCTTGGTTTCTCTAGTGGCACTAGTGTGCGGAGTATGGATACTGGTTGAGTGTGGCTTTATGAAAGGTTCTGTAGGCAACAATGATTATGGGCCTGAAGCAGAATAAGCTTAAACTTGAATAAATTTAAGCTGGTACGGTGAGCCTGCTTAAGTTTATCGCCAGCCATTATCACGAGGAGTGAAAGGTATGATCTTGGCGCTAACCTTCTCTTTTTCAAATTCACCATCTAAGGCATTTTGGAATTTTATCATCTGCTGACTAAGCTCGCGCATTAAAGTCACGTTAGCGTGAACGGGGTTTTTGCACTGGCTTACGACTAAATCAATGTGGCTTTGTTGAGCCCAAAGCCTATCTTGCATATTGAACGAAGCAGAGAGAATCAACTCCTCACAAATGTCTTTTTTTAGTTGTGTAAAGGCTTCTGGGTTGTGCTGTGCAAGTTCAACCAGTTCATCAAAAGAGGGTAAAGCCTGTTTTTGAGGGGGCACCATATGTCACTCCTTTACATTTAGTTATGTTGATTATTTTATCAACATAACTAAAGCATAACTGAGGAACGAGCGCTGCGTTGGAACGAAATGCGCAATTCTTAAATATGAGACAATGCTAGCGAGTGGTAATTTTATAGGTGCAACGACGTTCACCTTGAATAATATGCTCACTCCGCTCAATGCAATGTTCGCTACCGAGCAGTGTTTGGAAGATATTCAGTTCGGATCTACAAAGGTTAGGGCAGCGGGTTGCGGCTTTGCAGATAGGACAATGGTTCTCGATTAACATGAAACCATCTTCCGTTGATTCCAATTCCGCCATATAGCCTTCTTGCTCACGTAGGATAACCAAGGTATTCAATTTATCTTCTAAATTTTTGCAGTTGATTAACGCTTGTTGATATTGCGCGAATGTTTGAGCCTCGCGTTCAGCGGCCACCTTGGCAAGCCCCTCTTTACCGAACAAATGTTCAACCGCATCAATCACTTGGATGGTGAGTTCTCCGTGACGATCTGCGAATTGATCATGGCCTTTTTGAGTCAATGACCAATGACGAGTAGGACGCCCGACTTTTACTTTCACATCGTGAAAAGTAAGAATGCCATCATCTTCCAAACTTTGTAGGTGCTGACGGGCTCCCATGGTGGTGATACCTAAGTCATCGGCTAATTGCTTTGCGGTTACTGCGCCATCACGTTTTAAGGTTTGGAGTATTCTATCAATGGTTTTCATCGTATTCCTCTCATAACTTTATCTATTATGAAGAAGCAGGTTAATAAAGCAAATTATTTACTATGCCGCATAGGTAAGTATTTAGTTTTGTGCGCATTAATGAGTTATTGACGACCAATTCGTTAATTTCGTCACAAAAAATTCTTATTTCCCCCTTGGGATTGCACTTACCACCCCCCACATATCTGTCACGAGCTGAGTAATCAGCCTTTCATAAACTTCACGGAAAATAAAATCAGGAGAGACGACCGATGAACATTCGTCCATTACACGACCGAGTTATCGTTGAACGCCAAGAAGTTGAATCTAAATCTGCTGGTGGCATTGTTCTAACTGGTTCAGCCGCAGAAAAATCAACACGCGGGACCATCGTAGCGGTAGGTAAAGGCCGCATTCTAGAGAACGGTTCGGTTCAACCACTGGATGTTAAAGTGGGTGATACTGTTATCTTCGCTGAAAGCTACGGCACTAAAACTGAAAAGATCGACGGTAAAGAAGTGCTCATTATGTCTGAAAGCGACATTATGGCGATTGTCGAGTAAGAGTGCGCATTGAGTAATTTTTGCTCTAATTCAAAAACGATTGATTAAAACAGAATTAAGAAAAGGAAATTAAAGATGGCTGCTAAAGACGTTAAATTTGGTAACGACGCACGAATTAAAATGCTAGAAGGTGTCAACGTTCTAGCTGACGCAGTAAAAGTAACGCTTGGTCCTAAAGGGCGTAATGTTGTTTTAGATAAATCTTTTGGTGCGCCTGTCATCACCAAAGATGGTGTTTCTGTAGCGCGTGAAATTGAGCTGGAAGACAAGTTCCAGAACATGGGCGCTCAAATGGTGAAAGAAGTTGCTTCGCAAGCGAATGATGCGGCGGGTGACGGTACAACGACGGCAACAGTGTTGGCGCAAGCGATCATTACTGAAGGCCTAAAAGCAGTTGCTGCGGGTATGAATCCGATGGATCTTAAGCGCGGGATCGATAAAGCGGTTATCGCAGCAGTTGAAGCATTGAAAGAGCTGTCTGTACCATGTGCTGACACTAAAGCGATTGCTCAAGTAGGTACAATTTCTGCCAACTCTGACACGAGTGTAGGTAACATCATTGCTGAAGCAATGGAAAAAGTAGGTCGTGATGGTGTAATCACCGTTGAAGAAGGTCAAGCACTACAAGACGAACTTGATGTTGTCGAAGGTATGCAATTTGACCGTGGTTACTTATCACCATACTTCATCAACAACCAAGAAGCGGGCAGTGTTGAACTAGAAAGCCCATTTATTTTACTGGTTGATAAGAAAATCTCGAACATTCGTGAGTTGTTACCAACATTAGAAGCTGTTGCAAAAGCTTCTCGTCCGCTGCTTATTATTGCTGAAGACGTGGAAGGCGAAGCTCTGGCTACGTTAGTTGTCAACAACATGCGCGGTATCGTAAAAGTTGCTGCAGTGAAGGCGCCTGGTTTTGGTGACCGTCGTAAAGCGATGCTACAAGATATCGCAACGCTAACAGGTGGTACGGTTATTTCTGAAGAGATCGGTCTAGAGCTTGAAAAAGTGACACTAGAAGACCTAGGTCAAGCGAAACGCATCTCTATCACGAAAGAGAACTCAACCATCATTGATGGCGCTGGTGATGAGGCGGCTATTCAAGGTCGTGTTGCTCAAATTCGTCAACAAATCGAAGACGCAACTTCAGACTACGACAAAGAAAAACTACAAGAGCGCGTTGCAAAACTTGCTGGTGGTGTTGCTGTGATCAAAGTCGGTGCTGCGACTGAAGTTGAAATGAAAGAGAAGAAAGACCGCGTAGAAGATGCGCTACATGCAACTCGCGCTGCAGTTGAAGAAGGCGTAGTCGCTGGTGGTGGTGTTGCGCTTATTCGTGCGGCATCTAAAGTAGCTGGTCTTGAAGGTGATAACGAAGAGCAAAATGTCGGTATCCGTGTAGCACTTCGTGCAATGGAAGCGCCAATTCGTCAAATCACGACCAATGCTGGTGATGAAGAGTCAGTGGTCGCAAACAACGTACGTGCAGGCGAAGGTAACTACGGTTATAACGCGGCAACGGGTGAGTATGGCGACATGATCGAAATGGGTATTTTGGACCCAACCAAAGTGACTCGTAGCGCATTGCAATTTGCCGCGTCAGTTGCTGGGCTTATGATCACAACAGAAGCGATGGTAACCGACTTACCACAGAAAGAATCTGCTGGCATGCCTGATATGGGCGGCATGGGTGGAATGGGTGGAATGATGTAAATTTTGCATCATCCCCATTAATGTAAAGAACCGGAGCTTGGCTCCGGTTTTTTTATAATTGTCTTAATTCTGACGTTTATTCGAAGGCGGTATTTTAGACTTCTGACTTTGACTTGTCATTTTTAGTGTTACCTCCTACATTGGAGGGGAAGGAAATTGGCTGAGTTGTTGATTCTTGATTAAGTGCTTGGCGAAAGCAGTTTCGTTCTGTGCTAGGCAATTACTTAACGGCTTTACTTAGTCAATAGTAAGGTTTTATCTATCAGTGGGGATATTTATGAAAAAAGAGCTATCAATGTTAGCGGTTACTGCGGCCTTATCATCTTCTGTTGCCATGGCTGGAACTCCAGTTATGTTTTCTTCTATCAACAATTTTAATGCACCAGATGAAAATGCTGTATCAGGTCTACGCGTTGCAGCGCTTTATGGCAAAGTCGATGAGGTAAAAGGTGTCGATTTGGCTATTATTGGACTTTCTGAAACTAATTCAACTACTGGTGTTAACCTTGGTTTTTTTGGTGCATCAAAAGTCAACCAAGACATGACGGGCGCATCACTGGGACTCTTTAACTGGAATACAGGAACAGCTTCGGGGGCAAACATCGGTGCTGTGAACGTAACGAATGATGTACGTGGTGCAAACGTGAGCTTTGTTAACTATTCTGAAGGCAATACCATGGTTGATGTTGGTGCTGCTAACTTCTCTGAAATTTCTACGGTTCAAGTTGGCGTATTCAATAAAACAACCAAAATTGAAGGTGTACAAATTGGTTTGATTAACTGCGCTGATAATGGCTTCTTTAAATGTTTTCCTATAATTAACTTTGCTAAATAACTATTTATTTTCTAAATTAATATAAAATAGTAAGCAATTTTTTTTGATGCTGCTAACGTTTTGTTAGCAGCATTTTTATTTCCCACTATCTTTATTGTGCCATTTTTCACATTGGTATCGTATTGTTTGTGATAAAACTATACTAGTTATGATTTTTAATGGTATTGGCGAGTGCTCTGTTTTATTGAAAGTTTTTTCTATTTAATGTGAGTTAATTTGAATTTAAACTGTTAATTAAAATTACATTTTTAGGAAATAAAATGAAACTATCTAGGTTAACTTTTTGCATTGCTTCGGCTTTATTTTGTACGAGTGCAATTTCTGCTGAGTCTATTACGCTAGAACAATATCAAGCATTATTGCCAACTAAGAGTGGTAACGTTGATTATAGTCTTAAATTGGCCGATCAAACTACAGTGAATTATCATTGTAATATTAAGGCTCAAGGCGATAAATTGATTTTAGACCCAGCGACATGTGATCAACGTGAAATTAACTGGAAAAAAAATTATCCAAATAAAGTCAGCTTGAATTTATTGAATTCCGATTCTAATCGGAAAATACTGGAGCATAAATTATGGGCAATGGCATTTGCTCACGCCTCTATGCAGAGTATGGTTCAAATTCAATATGGTCTAAAAAAAGAAAATGGTACTTTCAACTTAGATAAACCATTTGCGACCGGTGAATCATTTGGCGAATATTTCAAAAGAAATATGGGTCCAAACTATTATGTTTCGAAAGCACTACAAGAAAGCTCATTAGGCGATGATTTACCCTCTGCTGAAATGGGTGATGGTGATGATGATGGCGTTCTGCAGGTGGAATATCCTGGCAGTGCTTGGTCTGAGCTTCAAGGTGCCGCTGAAGGTGGGTTCCCTGCCGTATTTGCCGCTATGGATCCTGAAAATACCATTAGTTCTAATAACGGGCCTGCCCGTAATATTTTGGGTTCTGCAATTACCAGTGCCTATTATAATGCTTCTGCTGTTGCAATTAATACGGGAGCTTTTTCTTGGCAACAAAATGAAACAGCGCAAAATGAACCTGGTAACCGTATCCATGAATTCTTGCAAGGTGCAAAGGACCCTGATGCACTCTCCATGTTATTAAGTTTTATGTATAACCGTGGTCCTTACGCTGCGAAAGATCAGCCATTAAAAAATGAAGCGACTTTCCAACACTGCATGAACGTCACTCAGGATTTAGAAAATGACTGGACTTGCTTTACAAAGCAAAATGACTTTGGTTCTCGCTATATTCGTCAGATCCCAGATGTTTCTACACAACTTTCTGAATCTGGTAAAATTTATAATGCATCGTTAACATGGAATGATTTGCGCGGTTATATCCAGCTATTGAAAAATTATGGTTTTTATTCAAACCAAGAAATTCAAACAATAACCAGAGCTGTTCGCAACGTTTTTGAAAATGAGCAAGTTGATAACAAAATCAAATACGCGAAGCATTTTGGTAAAGTTCTTGAAGCGGTATTGACTAGCGTTCCTGTGCGGACTTTCGGTGAGCAAGGTGTTATTGACGCAACTAAGTTTATTCCCGTTTACGTGGATAAGTCTGTCTTGCCAGACTCAATGTACATGGTAGTTCGAAGTGCAGATGGTACGATTTTAGTTAATGGTTGGGCAACACCAAATGCGCATACAATGCTGCCATTGGATGCTTCAATAGTCACTTTATCGTATCAAAGTCAAGAGTGCTCGGCGGAATTTGGCTCTGTTTTTGCTGAAACTGTTGATAACTTTACTCCAAGTAATGAACCGACAATTCAAATTACCGTAGCACCAACGGAATCAGATTGTAATATTTATGAAACTGAATTTAGTGAGCCAGAAGAGCCAGAAGCGGCACTTGAAGGTGTTTGGAATAATTTTACGGCTTATCCTAACGCTGGAACTGTAGTGGTAGACCCATTTAATAACTTAGAGTATCGCAGTAAGTGGTGGATTAATGCTGGTGAAGCCGCACCACATGATAATCTCGGATGGGAATTGGTTAATTAAATAGTAACAAAGATGGTAAATTCTAGTTTTTGATCCTATAAAAATGCCAGAATGAAGGTTCTGGCATTTTCTATTTAATTCCCATTGTTTATTTTTATTGTTCTATCCGCTTTTTATTTAATAGATGCGATGATTTCCTATTTTGAAACTTTTGATGTACGCCGCGGCGCAAGCTTTTAAAGCTATTCTCAACTTTATCTACTCCGTAAAGTACGCTCAGTACTAAAACGGTGATAATCACGGATTGTTGTAAGTACCCAAGGCCAATCATCAAACCAAGCGAAGCGAGCACCCAAATAACGGCTGCAGAGGTCACACCATGAATCTTACCATCTTGAGTCATCATCACCCCTGCGCCCAAAAAGCCAACCCCTGTGATGATCTGTCCAAGGACCCGAGCCTGGTCGAGTGTATTCGGTGACAAAGATACCCCCATCGCTAAGAAAAAGTACGTACCAGAAATAATTAATATCGAGGTTCGAATGCCTACCGGTTTCCCCCTAGTTTGGCGTTCAATACCGATTAATAGTCCATTGAGTGCGCAGCAAAGCAGAGCTGGCCAACTAAAAGGTCCGAGATTGAGAAGTTGTTCGATGGGTTGCATGCTGACCTCCTAAAAAACGTCGAGTATGCAGAGAAAGTGAATCTTGATCGAACAAAAGCTTTTGTTTGTCTAGATAAGCAAAATTTATGGCGAGAGACAATGATTTGTCAGCGCGATTATTTATCTATTCTAAATGCAAATCGAGTGGTGTTTTACTTGAACGACCGCCAATTTCTCGTGTTAACTTAGGAACTAAGTAACCAGAAACTTGTTCGATAACACCGGCCATAATGTCTTTAGCTTGTTGATCTGAAACAAAAAAGTGTGCCGCGCCTTGAACTTTGTCTAATACGTGCAGGTAATAGGGCAGGATGCCAGCATCAAATAATGTTTCGCTTAATTGAACTTGAGCTTTGATGCTGTCATTGACTCCTTTAAGTAGTACACCTTGGTTTAGTAGGGTGACATTAATAGCACGTAGACGATTCATTTGCTGTTTAAGCTCAAGGCTGATTTCGTTAGCGTGGTTTATGTGCGTGACGAGAATGGCTTGCAAGCGAGTATCTTGCAGTAACTTACATAACGAGTCGGTAATACGCGCCGGTATCACGACAGGCAAGCGCGAGTGAATACGTAAGCGTTTGATGTGTGGAATTTGGCTAATCGCATCTATCAACCATTTAAGCTCGTGATCTTTTGCCATCAGTGGATCGCCACCAGATAGGATGACTTCATTCAATTCAGGATGTGCGGCAATGTAATCCAAGCTTTGCTGCCAAACCGTTTTACTGCCTTTATTCTCTTGGTAGGGAAAGTGACGACGGAAGCAGTATCGGCAATTCACTGCACATCCGCCTTTTACGATCATCAGTGCTCGGTTTTTGTATTTATGCAGCAAACCTGGAATCGCGTTATTTTGCTCTTCAAGTGGGTCAGTTGAATAGCCTTGATGCCATTCAAACTCTTCGCTGAGCGGAAGCACTTGGCGCAACAGTGGATCATAAGGGTTCCCTTTTTCCATACGTTCGACAAAACTTTGTGGGACTCGTAGGGCGAAAAGCTTGCGAGCTTCAAAGCCGTTTTGCCAAAGTGAAGGATCGATCTCCAGTATTTGTAATAAATCTGCAGGGTTTGAGATCGCATTCGTTAACTGTTGGAGCCAGTTTTGCTCAACAGATTCGACTTTTCGGGTTATTATGTGCGGCATTGAATTTAACTCGAAGAATGGTAAGAGGAAAAAATGGCTACTGTTAGCACGAATGAATTTAAAGGCGGTCTCAAAATTATGCTTGATAATGAGCCTTGTGTCATTCTCGAAAACGAGTATGTGAAACCAGGTAAAGGTCAAGCATTCAACCGTGTAAAAATCCGTAAACTGCTTTCTGGCAAAGTTCTGGAAAAAACATTTAAATCGGGTGACTCAGTTGAAGTGGCTGACGTTATGGATATCGACTTAGATTATCTATATAGCGACGGTGAATTCTACCACTTTATGAATGCAGAAACATTTGAGCAGATCGCTGCAGACTTAAAAGCGGTTGGTGATAGCGCTAAGTGGTTGGTAGAAAACAACACTTGTATGTTAACACTTTGGAACGGTAACCCAATTGCGGTTACACCACCAAACTTTGTTGAACTAGAAGTGGCAGAAACCGATCCTGGCCTAAAAGGTGACACTCAGGGTACGGGTGGTAAACCAGCAACATTGACTACTGGTGCTGTAGTTCGCGTTCCACTATTTATTACCATTGGTGAAGTGATCAAAGTTGATACTCGCTCTGGTGAGTATGTAGGTCGTGTTAAGTAAATCATTACTTACTTAACGCTAAGAAGGTCGCGGTTGCGGCCTTTTTTGTCGCTGAACTATTTGATATTTACAGTGAACGACAAACAAATAAAAAAGCTGATGATTTCTCATCAGCTTTTTTGTTTTTATCGCATAAGCGTTGGATTAAATCATGAAGATAAATACAACGGCTAGGGCTGAAATTAAACCAGCAAAAGCGTAACAAGCAATTTTACCAACGATACCAGTATGGAATTTCAAGTCATGCATACCGTGGTGAACACGGTGCATGGCATGCCACATTGGTAGCGCTAATGTGCCAATGATGAACAGTGCACCGATAATGCTAGTTGCAAAGCTTGCAACACGTTCATAGCTCATGGCTTGTTCGTCAATAATGCCTAGTGGCGCTAGGATACCCAACACTAAAATAGTGATTGGCGTGATCATAGCAAACCATGTACCACCGGCACCAAATAGTCCCCACCAAACAGGTTCGTCAGAACGTTTTGGGGTGCGATTTACCTTATAATTGTTATTCATTACTATAAGCTCCTTACACCACAATCAGAACGATGAGAGAAATAAACGCCACCGCAGCCCATTGAGTGAGTACGATGATTTTTTTGTCGACCAACTTACCTTTCAGGCGAATAGGCATTACTTGTGGCATCATGCTGAAGAAGGTTTGAGCATGCAGTAAGCTGCCCGCTAAAGCGACGATGTTGATGGCAACTACAATTGGGTTTGCCATAAAGTTTAGCCAGCCTTGCCACGCTTCAGGGCCTTTCACCAAACAACCCAAACCAAAAGTTAGGAATAGGGTAAATAGAATCAAAGGCAAAACAGTGGCTTCACGCATCATGTAGAAGCGGTAGAAAGGATGATCTTTCCACCAAGTACGCTTCATCTCACGTACGTAAGGTTTACGATTACTCATGATTACGCCTCCCCTGAATCTTTGTCTGAATGGCTAGTTGAACCGTCAGGCTTTAGCATCGCGATGACAAAATCCATCGAAGACTCTACTTTACCTTGGTTTACTGCTGCTGCAGGGTCTACGTGTTTCGGGCAGACCTCAGAGCAATAACCAACAAAGGTACAACCCCAAGCACCGTTATCACCATTGATAAGCTTCATACGTTCAGCTTTACCATTGTCGCGACTGTCTAAGTTATAGCGATGCGCAAGTGTTAATGCTGCTGGGCCAATGAACTCAGGGTTTAAACCGAACTGAGGGCAAGCTGCGTAGCAAAGACCACAGTTGATACATCCTGCGAACTGTTTGTATTTTGCCATTTGCTCTGGCGTTTGCAGGTTGGTGCCATCTTCAGGTTTACGGTCGTTACCGATAATGTAAGGTTTAATTGCTTCAAGACGTTCGATGAACGGTGTCATATCAACAATTAAATCTTTTTCGATAGGGAAGTTGGCTAATGGCTCAATCTTGACCCCATTCGGGTAGTCACGTAGGAAACTCTTACAAGCCAGTTTTGGTACACCATTCACCATCACACCACATGAACCACAAATCGCCATGCGGCAAGACCAACGGTAAGAGAGGTCTTTATCTAGGTGATCTTTGATGTAGCCAATGGCGTCGAGTACCGACATGGTCTCATCAAAGGGTACTTCAAAGGCTTGTAGATGCGGTTCAGCATCCGCTTCTGGGTCGTAGCGTAAGATATCTACTTTTTGAATACGATTTGCTGACATTATTTTTGCTCCTCTGCGCGTTTGTCTTCGGCGGCTTTTTCTGCCGCGGCCGCTTGTTCTGCGGCTTCACCATATAGACGCGCTTTCGGTTGTGACTTGGTGATTTTCACATCGCTGTAATCGATGGTTGGCGCTGCATCTGGTTGGTAGAAAGCCAAAGAGTGTTTCAGGAAGTTGACGTCATCACGTTCTGTACAACCTTCATCCAAACGTTGGTGAGCACCACGAGACTCTTTACGTAAAATCGCAGAGTGCGCCATCGCTTCGGCAACTTCTAAGCCGTAGCCAACTTCAATCGCGTAAAGCAAGTCAGTGTTGAATACTTTGCCTTTGTCTTTGATGCTGATGCGCTTGTAACGCTCTTTAAGCTCGGTGATTTTATCGATCGTCGCTTGCATTAAATCTTCTTGGCGGTAGATACCACAACCTGCTTCCATGGTGTGGCCCATTTCAGTACGGATAGTGGCCCAGTTTTCATCGCCTTCTTGGTTCATTAGGGCTGCAATACGCTCTTCAACCGCTTTCACTTGTTTAGCGATAGATTTATCGTTCCAACCTTTAAATTCAGCAGCGCGTTTCACTGCTTGTTCACCAGCAACGCGGCCAAATACTACGAATTCAGCAAGAGAGTTTGAACCTAAGCGGTTTGCACCATGAAGACCAACGGATGCACATTCGCCGACCGCAAATAGGCCTTTAATACGCGTTTCGCATTGACCATCGGTCTCAATACCACCCATGGTGTAGTGCACGGTAGGACGAATTGGGATCGGCTCTTTGGCTGGGTCGACATTGACGTAAGCTTTAGCTAGCTCACAAATGAACGGTAGACGTTCTTGTAAGTACTCTTCACCTAGGTGGCGAAGGTCAAGATGCACTACATCACCCAGTGGGTGTTTGATAGTGTTGCCTTTTTGCTGTTCATGCCAGAACGCTTGAGAAACTTTATCGCGAGGACCCAGTTCCATATATTTGTTTTTGGGCTGACCAACGGGAGTTTCAGGGCCCATGCCGTAATCTTGTAGATAACGGTAGCCATTTTTGTTGACGATAATACCGCCTTCACCACGACAACCTTCGGTCATCAAAATGCCAGTACCCGGTAAGCCTGTTGGGTGGTATTGAACAAATTCCATATCGCGGAGAGGAACACCGTGACGATAAGCCATCGCCATACCGTCACCAGTTACGATACCGCCATTGGTATTACAGTGGTAAACACGCCCTGCGCCACCGGTTGCCAATACAACAGATTTCGCTTTAATAGTAACCAATTCACCTTCAGACATGTGAATGGCGATAAGACCTTGTATTTCACCGTCTTCAACAAGCAGATCAACCACAAAGTACTCATCAAAGCGGTTGATTTGTGGATATTTCATTGAAGTTTGGAAGAGGGTGTGAAGCATGTGGAAGCCGGTTTTATCCGCCGCAAACCAAGTGCGTTCAACTTTCATACCACCAAAGCGGCGTACGTTGACTTCACCATTCTCTTTACGGCTCCATGGGCAGCCCCATTGCTCCATTTGCACCATTTCGCGCGTCGAATTGGCAACAAAGTATTCAACAACATCCTGTTCACATAGCCAGTCACCACCGCCAACGGTATCGTTGAAGTGGTTATCTAGACTATCTTCTTCCTTGATAACTGCCGCCGAGCCACCTTCTGCTGCGACCGTATGAGAACGCATTGGATAGACTTTTGAAATCAGAGCGACTTCTAAATCAGGGTTTGCTTCAGCTGCTGCAATTGCAGTACGAAGACCAGCGCCGCCTGCGCCGATGACTGCGATATCTGTGGTGATAATTTGCACAGTTATCCTCCAGTGAGTGATGCGGAAATTCCGCTTGTTATAATTAAAAGCTAATAAGCCATACTTTTGGTGCTGTTAGTGTAGAAGAGGTTAGTTAGGAAAAAATTGATTCTGTTAGGTTTTTACTGCGGAAGTGCAGGTATAAGCATAATTATTTTTCTTTGTGTGATAATAATCACGTACGGATTGGGAATTCACTCTTAGCAGGGTAGAATTTGTTTTATTTCAACTTGTGTATCAGTCAAAAAAATGAGTAAACAACACTGGATGCCAACTGCATCAATTCAACAACTGCGACAAAGAGCCCACCTAATCAAGAAAATTCGACAGTTCTTTGATGAGCGAGACGTACTGGAAGTTGACACTCCTGCGATGAGTCACGCTACGGTGACTGATATCCACCTGCAAACCTTTGAAACAGAGTTTATTGGCCCAGGTTACGCTGATGGGTGTCGATTGCATTTTATGACTAGTCCTGAGTTTCATATGAAGCGTTTGTTGGCGGCGGGGAGTGGCTCTATTTATCAAATCAATAAAGCATTTCGTAATGAAGAGAACGGCCGATACCACAACCCAGAATTTACCCTCTTGGAATGGTATCGCATTGGGTTTAACCACTATGATCTTATGGATGAAATGGATACGTTGTTGCAGCTTGTTCTGCAATGTGCGATGGCTGAACGCATGACTTATCAGCAAGCCTTTATTCAAGTGCTTGGTGTTTGTCCTTTAGAGGCTTCGATGACGGAGCTTAAACGCGTTGCTAGTACGCTTGGTCTGAACGATATTGCGCAGCCAGAAGAAGACCGAGATACGTTATTACAACTGCTATTTAGTATCGGCATCGAACCGAAAATTGGTCAACAAGCGCCCGCATTTGTTTATGATTTCCCCGCCTCTCAAGCGGCATTGGCAAAAATTAATGCGCAAGATCCTCGTGTTGCGGATCGCTTTGAGGTCTATTTTAAAGGGATTGAGCTTGCTAACGGTTTTCATGAGCTGGATAACCCACAAGAACAATTGACACGTTTTGAAGTGGATAACCAAAAACGTCACGCGATGGGACTTGCCGAGCAGCCTATTGACTATCATTTAATTGAAGCATTAAAAGCGGGCTTACCTGCATGTGCAGGTGTGGCTTTAGGGATTGATCGCTTGATTATGTTGGCGCTTGATCAAGATCACATCGATAAAGTGACGGCTTTCCCATTTCCAATTGCTTAATTTGAATCTCGGTATTTTTCTTCATTCACTCCTGATGAATGAGAAAAAATGCAACACTTGTTTATTCTGCCGTCTAAGCACTCGCGTCATGACTTCAACCTCGCTATACTCCTTGTTTGTTTTTAAGCCCACATTGCAAGAGCACAACATATGCAAGAGTACATCGAGTTTTTCCAACAAAATATGATTCTATCTTTGGCATGGGTAGGTATTCTCGTTGCCTTAATTATGAGCATCGTAAAATCGACCACTGCGGCATACAAAGAAATCACCGCAGCACAAACCACTTATCTGATGAATCATGACAATGGTGTGGTTGTTGATATTCGCTCTAAAGAAGAGTTCAAAAAAGGCCATATAACCGATGCGGTTCACATTTTACCGTCGGATATTAAAGCTGGTAACTTTGCTAGCCTTGAAAATCACAAGTCAGACCCAATAATTGTGGTATGTAAAACGGGTCAAACTGCGCAAGAGAGTGCAAACTTACTCGCTAAAGCTGGTTTTGAAAATGTGAATCTATTGAAAAGCGGTTTGGTTGCTTGGAATGAAGCGAACCTACCATTGGTTCGCGGCAAGAAGTAATTCACTGACAGTGGTTCTCTAGAATTGAACTTGCTTGAGTGAAAATTCATCATTTAACCTGAAGAGTTGTGATGTTTTCCACGTAATAGTGAGTTCATCTAGTCATTCAAAATTAGCTCGGTTAGTCTCAAGACAACACAGAATTTGTAAGTATTTAAGGATTAAACAATGGCTGAAGCAGCACAACAAGACGCACAACAAAATTTCGCAATTCAACGTATCTTCCTAAAAGATGTTTCTTTTGAAGCACCAAACTCACCAACGATGTTTCAAAAAGAGTGGAATCCAGATGTGAAGTTGGATCTAGACACTCAAAGCCGTGAGCTTGGTGAAGGTGTATACGAAGTTGTGCTGCGTCTAACGGTTACTGTAAAAAATGCTGAAGAAAACGCATTCCTATGCGAAGTTCAACAAGGTGGTATTTTCACTGCAGATAAAATGGAAGCAGGCCAATTGGCTCATTGTTTAGGTGCATTCTGCCCTAACATTCTATTCCCATACGCTCGTGAAACTATTTCTAGCTTGGTGGTTAAGGGTACATTCCCACAACTTAACCTTGCACCAGTTAACTTTGATGCATTGTTTATGAACTATCTACAACAGCAAGCGTCTCAAGGTGAACAAGCTGAGGCTTAATCGCTATCAGCGTTAGCATTTAAGGGGCGGTTTATTTTCACGGCTCTTAATGATTAAAAATGCACAAAGCATCTCAAAGACTGACGGTGCAATGTGCATTTTTTATTTGTCTCTGTTTAATCTTTATTACCAAGGCTTAGTTTGTTTGACTGCCCAAGGCTAATAAATGGTAAGCAGCATCAGCAGAATGATACCTAAGCCATTTTATAAATTGTTTAAGAGCAACACTGAAAATGGTTTAGGTATAAAATAAAGACACTAATAGTTAATGGGCGAAACAATGACAGATCCTAAAAGTATTTACGGCAAAGAGATTGCAATGACAGTGATTGGTGCTGGTTCCTACGGTACATCTCTGGCGATTTCTCTGGCGCGTAATGGCGCAAATGTTGTTCTTTGGGGACATGAAGTTGAGCATATGGCTCGCCTTGAGGCTGAGCGTGCTAACCATGAGTTTTTGCCCAATATTGATTTTCCACCGTCACTAATTATCGAGTCTGATTTACAAAAAGCGGTGCAAGCGAGCCGAGATCTATTGGTTGTGGTACCAAGTCATGTGTTTGGTATTGTCTTGAAGAGTCTCAAACCGCATTTGGGAGAGAGCTCTCGGATCTGCTGGGCAACCAAAGGGTTGGAGCCGGAAACTGGACGTTTATTGAAAGATGTAGCACACGATGTGATAGGCGATCATTATTCATTAGCGGTATTGTCTGGTCCAACGTTTGCCAAAGAGCTAGCGATGGGAATGCCTACTGCAATTTCCGTTGCGTCGCCTGATGAGCAGTTTGTGAAAGAGCTGCAAGAGAAAATCCACTGTAGCAAAACGTTTCGAGTTTATGCCAATAGTGATTTTATCGGCATGCAATTAGGTGGTGCGGTTAAGAATGTGATAGCAATTGGAGCAGGGATGTCTGATGGTATTGGTTTTGGTGCCAATGCCCGTACGGCTTTAATTACTCGCGGTTTGGCAGAAATGTGTCGCCTTGGTGCTGCGCTAGGAGCCCAGCCGGAAACCTTTATGGGCATGGCTGGGTTAGGCGATTTAGTACTGACTTGTACTGATAACCAATCACGCAACCGTCGTTTTGGTTTAGCATTGGGACAAGGCAAAGAGGTGGATACTGCTCAACAAGAAATTGGCCAAGTGGTTGAAGGTTACCGCAATACTAAAGAAGTATGGGTTCTAGCACAGCGAATGGGGGTTGAGATGCCAATAGTTGAACAAATCTACCAAGTGTTGTATCAAGGTAAAGATGCACGTATGGCGGCTCAAGATCTGCTAGCGCGTGATAAAAAAGCGGAACGATAATTCATTGCCCATAGTATCGGTGAGGAGACTCATCGCACGGCAATCTACATTGACGCTCTAGGGATTGAATTGGTAAGGGTAATGAACCAACGATGAAACATTGCGAAAAATTCAAAGTTTGGCAAGCGATAGTCAAAGAGGCACGTGAACAATCAGAACAAGAACCGATGCTGGCGAGTTTTTATCATGCTACCATCATCAAGCATGATAGCTTAAGTTCAGCATTGAGCTACATATTGGCTAATAAGCTGAACACTGCTTCTATGCCAGCCATGGCGGTACGTGAGGTTGTTGAAGAAGCCTTTGCCGCCGATTGCAGCATTACTGAAGCGGCAGCGTGTGATATTTGTGCGACGGTTAATCGTGACCCTGCGGTTTCTATGTATTCGATGCCTCTGCTTTACCTGAAAGGCTATCATGCACTGCAAGGGTATCGTGTTGCCAATTGGTTATGGAAACAAGGGCGTGTCGCTTTGGCAACTTATTTCCAAAACCAAATCTCAGTGACTTGTCAGGTCGATATTCACCCAGCCGCTCGAATTGGCCGCGGTATTATGTTGGATCACGCGACAGGTATCGTCATTGGTGAAACTGCTGTGGTGGAAAATGATGTGTCGATTTTGCAGGATGTGACACTTGGCGGTACAGGTAAAGAATGTGGTGATCGTCACCCGAAAATTCGTGAAGGTGTGATGATTGGTGCTGGTGCCAAAATTTTAGGCAATATTGAAGTGGGTGAGGGGGCTAAAATTGGTTCTTGCTCTGTGGTACTGCAAGCGGTTCCTCCACATACCACGGTAGCTGGCGTTCCGGCTAAAATTGTCGGTCGTCCGCAAACCGATAAGCCTTCTTTAGATATGGATCAGCAGTTTAATGGTCGCTCGCAAAGCTTTATCGGCGGTGATGGTATTTAAATAAAAAAGGTGATGCAAAAGCATCACCTTTTTTGATCGCAGGCATTAAGCCATGGCGTCAAGTTCAACAAGCACTTCTTCAGCCCATTCCACCCAAGCTTGACGAAGCAAAAGGTTGCGACGCAGTGTCAGGCGTTCAAGACGTTGTTGCTTATCTAAGGTCGCAGGCGTTGCATAGTACGCAGATTCAATCTCTTGGTAATGAGCAACTAATTTCTTTGACTCTTCGATTAACTCACCCAGTTGAACTCGGTAAGGCGTTGCTGGCTGTACAGCACAAGCGATAAGCTTAGCACTGAATTCGTCACGAACTGTCGGGTGTGCAGTCGGTTGATCAAACCACTCACCTAATGCTCGACGACCTGAATCCGTGATGGAGTAAACTTTACGATCAGGTTTACCTTCTTGAGGCTCTAATACGCAAGTAACAAGGCCATTTTGACCCATTTTATTTAATTCACGGTAAACTTGCTGGTGGCTGGCTTTCCAAAAGTAGCCAATGCTAGCTGAGAACTCTTTCGTGATGTCGTAACCTGTGGCATCGCGAGTGCTCAGAACGGTTAAGATAACGTGTGGTAATGACATGTCTTCAATCCAAATGGTTAATAAACGATGAAACCAATCGCGTAAACTCTTGTTGTGCTTCTGATGGCATCAATCTTGGTTGAGTTTAAGCAACACCAACTTATCGTATGTTGGTTGTGTCACCTTAAAAGCCGTTTATCACCTAGGGGGTAGTACGCATTGCGCATACCAATCTGCGATTTGTTGTATTTATATGGTTTCGCAGAGGAGTGGTATTATATCTAAATAATAAGCATAAAGTGGAATACTTTGGGCGTGAATGCTTAAAAAACTGATAATATTCTCAATAATCTTACTCAATCAAAATAAAAGGCCGCGCGATGTGGCCTTTTATTATTTTTATGGAATAAAAAACTACTATTTAACCTGTGTTACGCATTCCTGCTGCTATGCCTGCAATCGTTACCATTAGTGCTTCTTCTAATTCTACCGATGGTGTCTCTGTTTGACGGGTGCGATAGAGCAACTCTGCTTGCAGCATATTCAATGGCTCAACATAGATATTACGCAGACGAATTGATTCAAGACCCCAAGGGTCGCTTTGCATCAAATTCTCGTTGTTTTCCACATTAAGTACCGCTTTGATGTCTTTCTGTAGTTGAGTGCGTAGGCGATCACCTAGTGGACGCAGCGATTCATCGACTAAGCGTTCATCGTAGTAGCGTGAAATTTCGATGTTGCACTTAGAATACACCATCTCCAGCATGCCCAAGCGTGTGGAGAAGAACGGCCATTCACGACACATATCTTCAAGTAGTGCTTGGTGTCCTTTATCTATCGAGTATTGAATCGCTTCACCAGCCCCTAGCCATGCAGGAAGTACTAGGCGGTTTTGGCTCCAAGAGAAAATCCAAGGAATAGCACGTAAGCTTTCAACCCCACCATTTGGATTACGTTTGGCGGGACGAGAACCGAGAGGTAATTTACCCAGTTCTAGTTCAGGGGTTGCTTGACGGAAATAAGGCACAAAGTCTGGTTCGCCGCGCACAATGTTGCGGTATGACTCACAAGATACTTCTGATAAAACATCCATCAAATCACGCCAATCTTGTTTTGGCTCTGGCGGTGGAAGTAGGTTGGCTTCCAAAATTGCACTAGCGTACATATTGAAGCTGTTAATGGCCACTTCTGGCAAACCAAGTTTAAAACGAATCATTTCGCCTTGTTCGGTTACGCGTAGGCCACCTTTCAAGCTTTTTGGTGGTTGGGAAAGTAGCGCTGCGTGCGCTGGCGCACCACCACGACCAATCGTACCGCCACGGCCATGAAATAGTGTCAGTTCAATGCCCGCTTCTTCGCTGACTTTAACTAGAGCATCCATTGCGCGATATTGTGCCCAACCAGCCGACATCACGCCTGCATCTTTAGCTGAATCAGAATAGCCGATCATCACCATCTGATGGTTTTGAATAAAGCCGCGGTAGAGATCAATACTCATCAATTGGTTGATGACCGCTTCAGCATTGTTTAAGTCGTCCAATGTTTCAAACAGTGGGCAGACATCCATGCGATAAGGGCAGCCAGATTCTTGCAGTAATAAGTGCACTGCGAGTACATCTGACGCGGTACGAGCCATGGAAATGACGTATGCCCCAAAGGCTTCACGAGGCTGTGCGGCAATAATCTTACAGGTATCGAGTACTTCTTGAACTGGCTCTGATGGTTGCCAGTCACGTGGCAATAGAGGGCGCTTTGAGCTGAGTTCATTAGTTAGGAAAGCAATTTTGTCTTGCTCGTTCCACTGGTCGTAATCACCAATGCCTAGATAGCGTGTCAGCTCAGACAGCACATCGGAATGACGAGTACTTTCTTGGCGGATATCCAAACGTACTAAATGCACGCCAAAAGCTTTGATACGGCGTAGTGTGTCAAGTAGCGAACCATCAGCGATGACACCCATGCCACATTCATGCAGTGATTGATAACACGCCAGCAGCGGCTGCCATAATTGGTCGATATGCTGAAGCGGCGCTTTGCATGCTAATTGTTGACCATTGATTTTCGCTTCAAGCACTTCCGTGGTTTCAGTTAATAGCGTACGTAAACGCTTTAGAATCGCACGGTAAGGTTCGTGTTCATCTTCACCAGCAAGCGCTCGCAATGCATCACTGCATTTAGTCATTGATAGTTCACTGACTAATTCATTGATGTCGCCAAGGTACAGGTCAGCCGCTTTCCAACGAGAAAGTAACAGCACTTCACGGGTAATAGTGTGAGTAACGAATGGGTTACCGTCACGGTCTCCACCCATCCAAGATGAGATATGCACTGGGCGCGCATCAATTGGTAGCCCTTCGCCTAAGTAACTATCTAGGCGCTCATCGAATTCACGTAAGAACTCTGGTATAGCTTGCCACAATGAGTTTTCTACTACCGCAAACCCCCATTTTGCTTCGTCAAGAGGGGTTGGGCGCAGCTTACGAATAACATCTGAATGCCAACTTTGGGCGATTAATTGCTCTAAACGGCGCTCGGTTTTTTGACGCTCTTTGAAAGAGAGATCATTCAATTCAAGTTTCGATAGACATTCATTGATCTTAACCAATTTGTTGATCATGGTACGGCGTGTGATTTCTGTTGGGTGAGCGGTGAGAACGAGCTCGATATTCAGATCACGTACCGCTTGAGCGGCATCCAGTTTGCTAATTTTATTTTGATTGAGTTTAGCAAACAGAGAGCTGATGGCATCTGGTTCACAAACGTGTTCTTCGCAGTGACGAGAAATCGTATGGTATTGCTCAGCCATGTTGGTTAAGTTTAGAAATTGATTAAAAGCGCGTGCAACGGGAGTGAGCTGTTCATTGGGGAGATTTTTAATTTCCTCTACCAAGCTGTCTCGGTCGGCTTGATTACCGTTACGTGCTGATTTGGAAAGTTTTCGGATGGTTTCCACTTTCTCTAAGATAACGTCACCATGGGCATCTTGTATGGTATTGCCTAGCAATCGGCCAAGCATGCTCACGTTACTTTTGAGCGCAGCGTATTTTTCGTTCATTGTCATCCTGCCTTGTAAAAAAATTACATCCTATGTTCCTTGCTAGATGGACAATCTAGCGAAAAGATCCCTTCCGAGTCAAATAAAGCAGACTAAGTTTCCATTTATTACTTATGTTACGGCTTCTGATATTTTTATGAATAATTGGCATTAATTACTGAAATTTTATTACAAAAAAAGCCTTGAAGGTGGACCCTTTAAGGCGTTGTATATTTTTCTCTTCGAGAATGTCGTTCTTAGAAGCAGTATTTGTACATCGCTTTTGACAGTACATTGATAGTTGGATCAATAAATTCGAAGGCCAAGAACTCATCAGGTTGATGGGCTTGGTCTATGGAACCTGGTCCAAGTACTAACGTTGGACATAACTGCTGTAAAAACGGCGCTTCGGTACAATAATTAACTGTCTCAGCAGGTGTGTTACAGATCTCTTCAACCCCTCCGATAAAGGGGTGGTCATGCTGACATTCATAACCTGGGATTGCTTCATGCAATGCGGTAATTTCAATCCTGCCTGGCCATTTAGCCGAAACTTCGTTGAGTGCGCCACGCAGCATGTTATCTAATCCATCCAAGCTGATGCCTGGTAGCGGGCGAACATCATAATGCAGCTCACAGCAACCACAGATACGGTTCGGACTATCGCCACCATGGATATGGCCCAAATTTAAGGTTGGATTAGGGATGGCAAACCCCGGGTGATGATACTCTTTGACCAGTTTGTCACGCAGTTGCATTAATGCATACATCACTTCGTGCATAATCTCTATCGCATTTACCCCCAAAGCTGGGTCTGATGAGTGGCCAGATTTACCCGTCACTCGAATGGCATTCGCTACGTGTCCTTTATGACCACGAATAGGCACCAAACTGGTGGGCTCACCGATAATGCAGTAATCCGGTTGGAAGGGGGCATTCTCAGTAAAATGACGAGCACCAAGCATGGTGGTTTCTTCATCGCACGTTGCCAGTACATACAGAGGCTTACTCTGTTTACTCCAATCGACCTTCTTCACAGCTTCATAAATGAATGCAAAAAATCCTTTCATATCGGCCGTTCCTAATCCATAGAAACGATCATTGGCTTGAGTTAGTGCATGAGGTTCAAAGCTCCAACGTCCTTGATCAAAAGGGACGGTGTCGCTGTGCCCCGCAAGCAGCAATCCACCTTCACCGCTGCCTTTTTTCGCGATTAGGTTGTATTTGCCAGGAGCAACGGCAATGGTTTCAACCGTAAAATCTAAGCTGGCAAACCACCCCGACATTTTATCAATCACATTTTCATTGCCTTCATCCCAGATCGAGTCAGTGGAGCTAATGGAAGAGGTCGAAATCAGGCCTTCATAGACCTCAAGAAAACTGGGTAATTGCATATTATCTTTGCTCCTAGTATTGACAGAGTAATCGCGAGAAGGTAAAACACATATTAAATCACTTTACATGAATAAAAAACCGAAATAAGCGGTATTTTATGAAATTTATAGTCATTTTTGAATTGTCTTTTTTACTTTGAAACTGGATGTCACAAGATGTTAAAAACCACAATTATCGGAGCTAGCGGTTATACCGGAGCTGAGTTGGCTTACATGGTGCAAAAGCACCCACAACTCACGCTATCAGGTTTATATGTTTCCGCCAATAGTCTAGATGCAGGAAAGCCAATGGCAGAGCTGCATGGCAAGCTTGCTGGTGTTGTGGATATGTCGATTCAACCATTGGTTGATCCAGTCAAAGCAGCCAGTGAATGTGATGTGGTGTTTTTAGCAACCGCTCATGAGGTTAGCCATGATTTGGCGCCGATTTTCCTTGAGCAAGGTTGTCAGGTTTTCGACCTTTCTGGTGCTTTTCGAGTTCAAGGTGATGATTTCTACACAAATTACTACGGCTTTGAACACAAACATGCGCAGTGGCTAGAACAAGCTGTTTACGGTTTAGCTGAATGGAATGCTGAGGCGATCAAACAAAGCCAACTGATTGCTGTTGCAGGTTGTTACCCAACGGCATCGCAACTCGCGATTAAACCATTGGTGGAAGCTGGGCTACTTGATAGTAACCAGTGGCCAGTTATTAACGCAATCAGTGGTGTGACTGGTGCAGGCAGAAAAGCGACCTTAACCAATAGCTTTTGCGAAGTTAGCTTACAGCCATACGGTGTATTTACGCATCGTCATCAACCAGAAATTGCGACACATCTTGGTTGTGAGGTGATTTTTACTCCTCATCTTGGCAATTTTAAGCGTGGCATTTTAGCGACTATCACCATGAAACTGGCTCACGGTGTCTCTGAGCAGCAAGTGATTGAAGCATTTGAGCTGGCTTATGCCAATAAACCAGCGGTCAGAATTAAGCAAACATTACCAAGAATTCAAGATGTCGAGTTTACGCCATTTTGTGACCTCGGCTGGCGAGTACAAGGTGAGCATATTATCGTCGTCTCGGCGATAGACAATTTATTAAAAGGTGCATCAAGCCAAGCGATGCAGTGTTTAAACATTCATTACGGTTTTTCTGAGCTAACAGCTTTGGTGTAAGCCACCAAGCGTAAGGGTTAAATATGACAGATACAAAGCAAAATCCATTAGTGATTAAGTTAGGCGGCGCTGCGCTGTCTTGTTCGGACACGCTAAGCAAATTGTTTGGCGCAATCGCACAGTATCAAGCCCAAGCTCAGCGACGAATTGTCATCGTTCACGGTGGGGGCTACCTAGTGGACGAGCTAATGGCGAAACTACAACTGAAAACTGTGAAAAAAGACGGTTTACGGGTAACGCCTTACGAGCAAATTCCGTTGATTGTTGGTGCGTTAGCAGGAACTGCTAACAAGATGCTACAGGGTCAGGCGATTAAAGATGGTTTGAACGCGGTTGGATTATCTCTGGCTGACGGTGGGTTGTGTAAAGTGGAAGAGTTGGATCCAGAACTCGGCGCGGTGGGGAAAGCATCACCTGGGGATTCACAAATTCTGCAAGCCATTCTTGCTGCTGGTGGTTTGCCAATCATTAGTTCGATTGGTCTGACTGCTGAAGGTCAGATGATGAATATTAATGCGGATCAAGCTGCGGTTGCGGTGGCAGGCGCATTAGATGCTGAGCTGGTGCTACTTTCAGACGTCAGTGGCGTATTGGATGGTAAGGGGCACCTTCTTGCTAGCCTCAATGAGCAACAGGCTAATGCACTTATTGCAGGTAAAGTGATTACCGACGGCATGATCGTCAAAGTCAAAGCGGCATTAGAAGCCGCCAATGATTTAGGTCGTCCTATTCAAGTCGCTACATGGCGCTACTCGGATAAGCTAAGCAAATTATTTGCCGGCGAGAGGATTGGTACACAATTCTTGCCTCAGTTATAAATTAAAAATTTTAGTAAGTTGTTGTTTGATAATAACTTTCAATAAGAAGTAACCCAGAGCACTGACCGCCAAGCGCAGCGCCGGGAAAATCGGAGAAGTAAAATGAGCAAAGTTCAAGTTAATAAAGTAGTTGTCGCATACTCTGGCGGTCTAGATACATCAGTGATCATTCCGTGGTTAAAAGAGAATTATGATTGTGAAGTAGTGGCTTTTGTCGCTGATGTTGGCCAAGGTGAAGAAGAATTAGTCGGCATTGAAGAGAAAGCTAAAGCGTCAGGCGCTTCAGAATGCTACGTAGTGGATCTAAAAGAAGAGATGGTTGCAGAATACATCTATCCAACACTAAAAACAGGCGCTTACTACGAAGGTAAATACTTACTTGGTACGTCAATGGCTCGTCCAATCATTGCCAAAGCGCAAGTTGAAATTGCGCGTAAAGTGGGCGCGGATGCACTGTGCCACGGCTGTACGGGTAAAGGTAATGACCAAGTGCGTTTTGAAGGCGCGTTCGCCGCGTTAGCACCGGATTTACAGGTTATTGCGCCATGGCGTGAATGGGATCTTGTTAGCCGTGAAGAGTGTCTGGATTACCTAGCAGAGCGTAACATTCCGTGTGCTGCTTCTTTAACTAAGATCTACTCACGTGATGCCAACGCATGGCATATCTCAACTGAAGGTGGTGTACTTGAAAATACATGGAATGCACCAAACGAAGACTGCTGGGTATGGACGGTTGATCCAGAACAAGCACCTAACGAAGCAGAATACGTGACTTTGCAAGTAGCTCAAGGTGAAGTAGTGGGGGTTGATGGAGAGCTGATGACGCCATACAACGCACTGGTTTATCTCAATGAGAAGGGCTCAAAACATGGTGTTGGTCGTATCGATATCGTTGAAAACCGTTTGGTCGGTATGAAGTCTCGTGGTTGTTACGAAACTCCAGGGGGCACCATCATGATGGAAGCGCTGCGTGCCGTTGAACAATTAGTGTTGGATAAAGCGTCTTTTGAATTCCGTGAAGAATTAGGCGTTAAAGCATCACACCTTGTTTATGATGGTCGTTGGTTTACTCCACTATGTAAATCGATCATGGCAGCGGCTGACCAGTTAGCCCAAGACGTCAACGGTGAAGTGGTGGTTAAGCTGTATAAAGGCCAAGCGACAGTGAGTCAAAAACGTTCTGAAAACAGCTTGTATTCTGAAGAGTTTGCTACTTTCGGTGAAGATGAAGTGTATGACCAAAGTCATGCAGGTGGTTTCATTCGCCTTTACTCACTAGCAAGCAGAATCAGAGCACTTAACGAAGCAAAGAAAAACAAATAACCTTCGTTGATTAGCGTATTATGAAGCCCATTTGCTTAGCAAATGGGCTTTGTTATTACAGTAACCTTGAATGATAAATTAAAATTTAAAATTCATGAATAATTATGTGAAATAAGTGAATTTTTACTTTGTTTTTCCTTCAGGCTGCGGTAAGTTATCACCATACAAAAAAGACACTGAGTTCAATCAGATTCCATCGTTGCACACACAGTGAATAGCGAGCATTTAGGAGAGACACAATGGCACTATGGGGCGGCAGATTTACCCAAGCAGCAGACACTAGGTTCAAAGAGTTTAACGATTCACTTCGCTTTGACTACCGATTGGCTGAGCAAGACATTGTGGGTTCTATAGCATGGTCTAAAGCCCTGTTGTCGGTGAACGTATTAAGCGAAGAAGAGCAACAAAAGCTAGAACTTGCGCTCAATGAGTTAAAACTGGAAGTGATGGAAGACCCAGAGCAGATCCTACGCTCTGATGCTGAAGATATTCACTCGTGGGTAGAGCAGCAATTGATCGGCAAAGTCGGTGATTTGGGTAAAAAATTGCATACGGGACGTTCTCGTAATGACCAAGTCGCGACGGATTTAAAATTGTGGTGTCGCCAGCAAGGGCAGCAGCTACTGCTTGGCTTAGACCGTTTACAAACACAATTGGTCTCAGTAGCGGATCAACATCAAGCAACAGTATTACCAGGTTATACTCACTTACAACGCGCTCAACCTGTGACCTTTGCTCACTGGTGTTTAGCCTATGTAGAAATGTTTGAGCGTGATTATTCTCGTCTTCATGATGCAATTAGGCGTTTAGACACCTGCCCATTAGGCTCTGGTGCACTAGCAGGAACGGCATACCCTATTGATCGTCAGCAGTTAGCCCATAACTTAGGTTTTCGTCGTGCTACGCGTAACTCACTAGATTCCGTGTCGGATCGGGATCATGTGATGGAATTGATGTCGATTGCGTCGATCTCTATGCTGCATTTATCGCGTTTGGCTGAAGATATGATCTTCTACAACTCTGGTGAGTCTGGCTTTATTGAACTGGCGGATACCGTGACCTCTGGATCTTCCTTGATGCCACAAAAGAAAAACCCAGACGCGTTAGAGCTTATTCGGGGTAAAACGGGTCGGGTTTATGGGTCGTTGGCTGGCATGATGATGACCGTTAAAGCGCTACCATTGGCGTATAACAAAGATATGCAAGAAGACAAAGAAGGGCTGTTTGATGCGCTCGACACTTGGAATGATTGCATGGAAATGGCGGCCTTGTGTTTTGATGGTATCAAAGTGAATGGTGAACGCACACTTGAAGCCGCTAAGCAAGGTTATGCCAACGCAACAGAACTCGCTGATTACTTGGTCGCTAAAGGGATTCCTTTCCGTGAAGCTCATCATATTGTGGGTGTGGTGGTGGTCGGTGCTATCGCTAAAGGTTGTGCATTAGAAGAATTATCGATTGCTGAACTGCAAGAATTTTCGGCAGTAATTGAAGATGACGTGTACGCTATTTTGACCATTGAATCGTGTTTGGAAAAACGTAGCGCGTTGGGTGGTGTCTCGCCGACTCAAGTGGCTTATGCGGTTGAGCAAGCACAAGCACGGCTAGATAAACGCGACACCACGGCGGTGAAAGTTCGTCCTGCGCGTTTGACTGATATCGAAACGTTAGAAAGCATGGTGACTTACTGGGCGAATATGGGTGAAAACTTACCTCGTTCACGCAATGAACTAGTGCGAGATATTGGTTCGTTTGCGGTTGCAGAGCACCATGGTGAAGTTACCGGTTGCGCATCGTTATATGTCTATGATTCGGGTTTAGCGGAAATTCGCTCATTAGGAGTGGAAGCTGGCTGGCAAGGTCAAGGACAAGGACGAGCTATTGTCTCGTATTTAGTTAACAAAGCTCGTCAAATGGCGATTAAAAAAGTCTT
Source organism: Vibrio sp. S12_S33 (assembly GCF_963889785.1). Classification (NCBI taxonomy): domain Bacteria; kingdom Pseudomonadati; phylum Pseudomonadota; class Gammaproteobacteria; order Vibrionales; family Vibrionaceae; genus Vibrio; species Vibrio sp. S12_S33. The sequence goes on from NZ_CAWPQZ010000004.1 coordinate 146,062, forward strand.
TGTATTAACGCGTACGCCAGAGTTCTTTATGAAGCATGACTTTATCCCGACCTCAAAAACATTATTGCCAGAAAAAGTGCTGAAAGATTGTGAGCTGTGCCCTCGTCAGCATGCGTGTGATGAAGTAGCCCTAGAAATTAATTTGGTCGAACAAGTTATCGCTAAGGTTAAGGTTGCATAACACAATGAATCTTAGAGGTTAAATGTATTTTCTTGAAAAGATCAAAAAAAGATCGATTTTTTGGGGAACAAATAAGGAAAAGCCCGGTCTATACAAATACCACTGCTTTTTCTTAGAAGAACCTAAGAAGGCCCCGAACCTGATATTGGTTTTGGGGCTTTTTTCTTTTGGTCGGAAAGAGAAGAAGTGTTGGCAGGGCGATCAATGGTTGTCTTTGCTACCATTACGTTTACGCCAGGGAAGAATCACAAACTTCATCCATAGATGTAAAAATAAAAGCCCATTAAAAGTAAATCCTGCCATTAGTAATGCTATTGATTCGATGCTTTTCGGATTGTCCTTGCATAGCCACCACCACACGACCCAGCACAGTACAGACAGCGTTGTGAGTTGGTCCATACAACGTTGACAGCGGCCTATTTTTTCCCAAAACCAATTTGTTTTTTTACAGTTATTACAAGTCATGTGGTGGCTTATTTTGTAACATACGTGGTACTAGAATATATTAACTGACCTAGAAAGTGAGAAAAATGATAGAACGACAGCAAACAAAACAACGAATGAGCCGTATTGTTAAGCACAACGGAGTGATCTATTTATGTGGTCAGGTGTGTGCTGATGCAACGAAAGGCATTACTGAGCAGACACAGACAATGTTGGATAAAGTGGAAGAGCTTCTATTGGAAGCGGGTAGTGATAAAGAGCATATGTTGTCAGCGACCATCTATCTCAAAGATATGAAAGATTTCCAAGCAATGAATGAAGTATGGGATACTTGGGTACCTGAAGGTCACGCGCCAGCAAGGGCATGTATTACTGGTGATATGGCTCGTGAAGCTTTATTAGTTGAAATATCAGTGATTGCGGCTGAAAAATAATTACTGACAGACAATATTAAAATAGAAAACGAGCCTTCATGGCTCGTTTTTGTTTTTATCAATCACTTAATAATGCAGTTCCTGCTTGCTTACGGTGATTGATATTGGCCCTAATATAATCGAACTTAACAGCCTGGACCGCAATCCAAACAGTGTTTGATCATCTCTGGCCCCAAATGCAGTTTGGCATTTAAGTCACGCAGTGCGGTGCGAACGCCCTCTTCAATGACTGGGTGGTAAAATGGCATATCCAACATTTGTGAAATCGTCATTTGGTTTTGATGTGCCCAAGCGAGCAAATGTGCTAAGTGTTCAGCGTTTGGCCCCATCATCTCTGCGCCCAAGAAGCGGCCTGTGCCTTGCTCGCCATAAACATGCAATAGCCCTTTATTACGTAGCATCACACGTGAACGACCTTGCCCTTCGAATGATACTTCACCTGTTGCAAAACAGCCGCAATTGCCCAAACGTGTCGTTAACTGTTTATAGGTTTCGCCAACCATCGCAATCTGTGGGTCAGAAAATACTGCGGAAATCACTGAGCGTCTATGCCCCGCGCGAATATCAGGATAGCGCCCGGCGTTATCACCAGCAATACGACCTTGATCTGCCGCTTCATGCAGTAGCGGGATTTGATTACTTGCATCACCAGCGATAAAAATATTATCGACAGAGGTTTGCAGCGTGTAATGATCCGCACTTGGTACGCCACGTTCGTCTAGGGCTATATCGGTATTGTCAATTGCTAGCTTATCAACGTTTGGACGACGTCCCGTTGCAGCCAATACATAATCAACAATGAAAATTTCAAGCTGCCCCTCATGGTTGATAAATTGAATCTCAACCTTATCTTCACCTTGCCTATCAGGTGAGGTGATGCGTTTCATGCTTTCCACTTTAACATCTGCATCTAAATAGAATTCTTCTTTAAATGCTTTATCAGCATAAGCCATGATTTCAGGGTCAGTTAATGGACCAACCTGACCGCCTAAACCAAACAGTTTTACTTTAACACCTAAGCGGTGTAGAGCTTGACCTAGTTCTAAACCAATAACGCCCGGTCCGAATACGGCAACCGCTTGTGGTAAGTCATCCCATTCAAATACATCATCGTTAATAACAAGACGATCACCCAATTCATTCCAGATAGCAGGATAAGCGGGGCGCGATCCTGTGGCGATCACGATGCGTTTGGCATTAATTTGAGTGTGATTATCGACGGTCAATGTATGGTTATCGACAAACTGAGCATAGCCAGAGATCTTATCTTCAGCAGGGATCTCATCCACCCCTTCAAGTACAAATCCAACAAAGCGGTCACGCTCGCGTTTAACGCGATCCATCACTTCGCGGCCATTAATTACAATTTCACCTTGTGGGTGCACACCAAATGCTGGCGCTTTTTCAATGTTGTGCACACTTTCAGCGGCGGCAATGAGTAACTTAGAGGGCATACAGCCAACTCGAGCGCAAGTTGTACCGTACGGGCCGCCTTCAATCATAACTACGCTTGAGGTATGTGCTTTTGCTGCACGGTAAGCACCAAGCCCTGCGGTACCTCCACCAATTACGGCAACATCAACGTTTAATTGTTTCATGATGATCTTCTCTTTATTCTGGATATGTCATTGTTTTCGTTGGGGGAGGTCCTAGGGAGTACTCCCTAGGACTGAGGGTGATTAACCTAAGTAAGCTTCTAGTTCTTCGCTACCACCGATGTGTTTACCACCGATAAATACTTGAGGAACCGTCGTACGACCTGTGATAGCTCGTAAGCTTACAGTCGTTGCATCTTTACCGAGAATCACCTCTTCATATTGCAGACCGTGGTCAATCAGGTTTTGTTTCGCTTTGGCACAGAAAGGACAGCCAGGCTTGGTAAATACAGTGATCGATTCTTGTGTTTTATACTCTGGTGCTACGTGTTTTAGCATAGTGTCTGCATCAGAAACTTTGAACGGGTCGCCCGGTTCGTTTGGCTCGATGAACATTTTTTCTACCACACCATCTTTCACTAGCATGCTGTAACGCCATGAACGTTTGCCAAAACCTAGGTCATTTTTGTCAACCAGCATACCCATACCATCGGTAAATTCACCGTTACCATCTGGAATGAAGGTGATGTTGTCAGCTTCTTGGTCATCTTTCCAAGCGTTCATGACAAAGGTATCATTGACTGATACACATAGGATTTCATCAACACCATGCTCTTTAAATACTGGGAACAATTCGTTATAGCGTGGTAAATGGCTTGATGAACAAGTTGGTGTAAATGCACCTGGCAAGCTAAATACGATCACTGTTTTACCTTTGAAAAGTTCATCAGTAGTAACATTGACCCAAGCATCACCTTGACGAGTTGGAAAAGTAACTTGTGGAACAGCTTGACCTTCTTTTGATGCGAACATAGTCGTTTCCTTTTAATTTGTGAGTAATTATTGTTGAGCGTGGTAGTTTTATTCTCAACCGTGCTCTGTTCTGTTGAAGCTATTATTAAAGAAATCCTTTGATAGCTCTAATCGTTTAATGCTATGGTTTTGATAGGTTAATTCTATTGAGGCTAAAAATGAACATCCGTGATTTTGAATATTTAGTATCATTAGCTGAGCATAAACATTTCCGCAAAGCGGCAGAGGCATGCTTTGTGAGTCAGCCCACGTTGAGTGGCCAAATTCGTAAATTGGAAGATGAATTAGGGACGGTATTGCTGGAACGCAGTAGTCGCCGAGTATTGTTTACCGATTCAGGTTTGCAGTTGGTTGAGCAGGCAAAACGTATTCTTAGTGAAGTCAAAATGTTCAAAGATATGGCCAGTGGTCAAGGGGGGTCAATGAGTGGACCCATTCATATCGGCTTTATTCCTACGGTGGGACCTTATCTTTTGCCGCGTATTGTTCCTTATCTAAAAGAGCAGTTTCCTGATCTAGAGCTGTATTTACATGAAGCTCAAACTCAGCAGTTAGTTCGTCAATTAGAAGAAGGAAAACTCGATTGTTTGATTCTCGCTTCTGTTGCTGAAACCGCACCATTTAAAGAGATAGAGATTTATAACGAGCTACTGAGCATTGCTGTGCCTACTGGTCATGAATGGGCGCAGAAAGATGAATTGGACATGCTTGAGCTAAATGGTCGCACAGTATTGGCATTAGGTGATGGCCACTGCTTGCGAGATCAGGCGCTAGGCTTTTGCTTTGCCGCTGGTGCAAAAGATGACGAACGCTTTAAAGCGACCAGTTTAGAAACGTTGCGTAATATGGTGGCGGCGGGGGCGGGTATTACTCTATTACCAGAGCTATCCTTACCAGCCGAAAAAGAAAAAGATGGAGTCTGCTACGTGAAAGCAGTCAACCCAGTTCCATCGCGCAGTTTGGTTTTATCTTATCGTCCGGGCTCTCCATTGAGACAGCGCTTTGAACAACTTGCCAATGCGATCACATTGAAATTAAAAGCAAAATAAAAAAAGAGGCTGATAGGAATATCAGCCTCTTTGCTAACCGTTATTGGCTACATTGGTATTAAAACAGTTCTTCACCAGCAGAAGATGAGTACACGCTGTCGGTTACTCTATCTGCAACGTATTCTGTCGGTTCAGTGCCTTGGGCGAAGTATTCGAACATGGAACTTGAATCAAATTTGTTGGTTAATAAACCAGTTTCTCTATCAATACGTACCCGTACGATGTTGGCAGGCACAGGTTTACTTTGCGCAGGAACATCGACCAATGATTGACGCATGAACTCGATCCAGGCGGGTTGCGCAGTTTTTGCTCCGGCTTCAGCCCCAGAAACACCATCATCATCGACGTTACTATTTTCTGTGGTTCTACCTAAATTACGATTGTGATCATCAAATCCGACCCATGCAATGGCAACGACACCTGGTGCATAACCGTTGTACCAAGCATCTTTAGAATCATTGGTGGTACCAGTTTTTCCGCCAATGTCTCTGCGTTTGAGTTGTTGTGCACGCCAACCTGTACCATTCCAGCCAGTGCCTTCACGCCAGTTACCGCCCCCCCAAATGTTGCTGTACATCATCTCGCGAACCAAGAAGGCATTTTGCTCTGAAATCACTTGTGGAGCATAGTTGTTTTCAACATCTTGTTCTGCAAATTCGTTTTCTACCACCGTCGTACATTGTTGGTGGCAGACCACTTTGGGCGTAGCTTGGTATTCTAAATCACCAAATGGACCTTCGACTTTGCTGATGTAATACGGTTCAACATAATAACCACCGTTAGCAAAGACCGAGTAACCCTGTGCCATTTTAACTGGCGTTAAACTCCCAGCACCTAATGCTATGGTTTCTGAGCGTGGTACTTGATTAATGTCGAAGCCAAATCGAGTCAGGTACTCTCGCGTTTCATCAAGACCGACAGCACGCAGTACTCGCACGGCCATAACGTTTTTCGACTGTGCTAAACCAATGCGTAAACGTGTTGGGCCAATATAAGTTGGTGGCGAGTTTTTTGGACGCCATGCCGTGCCTTGGCTCTTATCCCATTGATTGATTGGTGCATCATTAATTAAAGTCGCTAAAGTCATCCCTTTATCAATCGCTGCTGAATAAATAAATGGCTTAATACTGGAACCAACTTGACGGACTGATTGAGTGGCACGGTTAAATTTATTGTGAACAAAGTTAAAACCACCGACCAAGGCCAATACTGCGCCATTTTCAGGATCCATGGCGACAAAAGCGGTGTTAGCATTAGGTACTTGGCTTAGATGCCATTGGGGATCTAAGTTTTGCATCTCGTTTTCAGTGTCGGTATTCGCATCGCTGTTGGTTTTGGCTACGTTACGTACCCAAATTTGTTCGCCAACCGCTAAAATATCACTCGCTTTGTTGGGAACAGGTCCTTGACGTTCATCGCTCAAGAAGCGGCGTGCCCAGTTCATGCCATCCCACTGAATATCTTGTTGTCCTTGTCCTTTAACCCATACGTTTGCTGATTTATTACTCACCGCCGTCACAATGGCTGGGGACAAATCACCATAAGTTGGTTCATTTTTCAAATGGTCGTCCATTTGTTGTTGGCTAAGAGCGGCTTGGCCTTCTTTCCAAACGATTTTTTCTGCACCGCGATAACCATGGCGTTCATCATACGCAAGTAGGTTATTGATCGCCGCATTGTTGGCGGCTTGTTGCTGCTTAGAGTCGACGGTGGTGGTCACAATCATACCTGATGTGTAAGCCTCTTCACCGTAGCGCTCAACCATCCACGCACGGGCAATTTCAGCCACATAAGGTGCGTTTAGCTCGATTTCTGCACCGTGATATTTCGACATCAAAGGTTCATTACGCGCTTGCTCATATTGTGTTTGGGTGATGTATCGTTCATCGAGCATTCTCTGTAGTACAACGTTGCGGCGGTTGGTGGCTCGCTCAACAGAGTAAATAGGGTTCATGGTAGATGGGGCTTTTGGTAGACCTGCAATTAGTGCAATTTCACTCAGCGTCAAATCCTTCACTTCTTTACCAAAGTAAACCTGCGCAGCCGCGCCAATTCCATATGAACGGTAACCAAGGTAAATTTTATTAAGATAAAGCTCTAAAATTTCTTGTTTGCTCAGCAATTGCTCAATATGAATGGCAATAAAAATCTCTTTAATTTTTCGCATAATCTTCTTCTCATTTGAGAGATAGAAGTTGCGCGCAAGTTGTTGAGTAATCGTACTTGCCCCTTGCTTAGCACTGCCTGATGCGACAACGGCAATTGCGGCACGGGTGATACCTATTGGGTCGAAACCATAGTGTTCATAGAAACGACTATCTTCGGTGGCAATGATTGCTTCGATAAGTTCGGGTGGCATATCTTCAAGGCGCAGTGGAATGCGACGTTTTTCACCAAACTGAGATATGAGCTTGCCGTCTTGGCTATAGACTTGCATTGGAGTCTGTAATTGAACATCGCGCAAAGTCGCGACATCAGGAAGATCTGGCTTCACGTAAAAATAGAAGCCAAATATTGTAGTGACTCCAAGAATAATGCAAATCAATGACAGTATGAACAAACGCTTTATGAACTTCACCGGATAATCCCTGTTTAGTAGAGGTTGCCCTAATGCAAACCCTTGTACTCTAGGCTAAAAACTTAGCTCTAAAAATAAATTATTGCTTATTTAACCTCAAAATAAGCGCGTCGAGCTGAACACAGTCACTGGAGCTAAGCCGCATGGGTAAATCATTAGTTACGGGTATAGATATTGGCCACCATAGTATTAAAGCGGTGGTCTTAAAGCCAGTGAGTGGGTCGTATGTACTGGTTGGGTACAACGAATTACCTATTACTGAAGACATTTTCTTCGATAACCACACACTGAATTATCAGAAAATTGTAAAGAAACTCAAAGAACTAAGAAAGGGGTTACCGTTATTTAGTCATAAAGTCGCTGTTTCAGTACCGGACAATGCAGTAATTAGCAAAGTATTACAAATAGATAGCTCTCTTGATGTCCGTGAAAAAGAGTTTGCCATTTATCAGGCATTTTCTCATCAATCTCCTTTTCCAATGCAAGAGTTAAGTCTCGATTTTGTCAAAGTAGCCGAAAAAAAACATTCTCGGGGTCCAACAGAGCATTATCAAGTATATGCCATCCGCAAAGAAGTGGTGGATTGTCGAGTTTTAGCTGTGCAAAAAGCGGGCTTTACACCCATCAATATTGACATGCAAGCACACAGTTTATTACACATTTGGCAGTTAGCCAGCCAAACCAATAAGTGCAACGATTGGCTACTCATGGACGTGGGCTATACACAGACAACGTTGTGTATCGACTTTAGTGATAAGGCTTCCTTTCATAAAATCATTGCACTTGGTTGTCAGTGGTTGGAACAAAAATCGGATGCGCATGGTGCTAACGCTAAACCAGTGGATAACGCAGAGCGATTTATTGAACAGTTAATTGAGCGCTTACAAAGGCAGATTCAACTGTTTACGTCAATGAATGGCGCGGGTCGACTATCGGGGGTTTGGCTTTGCGGTGGAGGAGCAAGCACTCCAAAATTAGCCGCTGAAATTACTTACCGTTTGAATCTTCAATGTGAAATTTTAAACCCCTTTTCTTTGTTTGATCTGCAAGCTTCTCCGAAAAAGGGAATGCTAACTGAAGGGGCGCATTTTAGTACAGCAGCTGGCATGGCACTGCGAGGCATTGAGTGGTGGGAGAATCGGCATGTTGCAGCGTATTAACTTATTGCCTTGGCGTGAACAACAAAGAGCTGCACATCAACGCCGCTTTATTGGACTGACGATGCTAGGAGTTATATGCGCGCTAGGTATTCAGTGGGGGATTGGTCTTTATTTTACGGATCAAGCGCTGTATCAGCAGTCGCGTTTAGATTACCTCAATCACTATATTCAAAAGCTCGATACACAAATTAATGCTTTAAAACTGACCGAACAAGAACACAAGGCATTATTGACTCGCTTGTCTGTGGTCGAGTCTTTACAGCGGCAGCGCAATACAACCACTCAGTTGATGAACCTGATGCCGCAGTTGATACCTGAAGGCGTTTATATCGATAAGCTCAAAATGCAGGGGCAAAAAATTGAAGTGATGGGTATTGGTGATAGCACGGCGTGCTTGGCCACCATGTTAGACAATTTAGAAAAATCACCGTTATTAGCTGAAGTAGAGATGCATTCGATAGTGCATGGTAAGCAACGATTTGGTAAAGCATTCCAGACATTTAGTCTTTCTTTTATGTTTCATGCTCCTACGCCGAATAGTCGCCCTTCAATGGAGAGCACCAGTGAGGGAGGTCTGCGTGGTTAGTTTTCAAGATTTGGATTTAGATGAGATAACAGAATGGCCTTTGTTACCTCAGTTACTTGTGATTGCATTGTTGATACTGGTTCTCCAAGGTATCGGTGCTTGGTTTTATTTGATGCCTAAAAATGATCAACTACAGCTTTTAAAGCAGCAAGAGTCGCTGCTAAAAACAACACTAAAGATAAAAGCAAGCAAAGCGGCAACCCTACCGCACTTGCAAGCTCAGCTTGATGAATTGTCTCTACGCTATGATTTTTTACTACGCCAGTTACCCGTGCAACAGGAATTAGCCAGTATGTTGGCTGCGGTTAATCAATTAGGGTTAGAAAGCTCACTGACATTTACTCGCATTGATTGGGGGGAAAAGCAAAATCAAGATTTCTTATACCGCTTGCCTTTGAATATCGAGTTGACTGGTGACTATCACGATATTGGTGAATTTTCACAAGCAATTGCCAAGTTGCCGCGCATCATCAATTTTGATGATGCTGATTGGCAGCGGGTTAGTCAGGAAAGTAGCACACTGCATTTTAGGGTACGTGCCTATACCTATCAGTTTAAGCTTGAGGTTGACGATGGAATTCAATAGGTTTTGGGTGGTGTTTTTTCTCATGTTCAGTGGGTTGGTTGGCTGTAAAGCCAACCAAGATTCGCTGAGTGATTATGTCTCGCAAGTGGAAGGTCAAGCGTTAAAAGAGACGGCAGAACTAAAACCATTGATTCCATTGAACGTGGCACGTTATGAGCAGCGTGCTGGCCGCGAACCTTTTCTATTGCCTCCTGAGGCTACAGTGGCGAACCACCCAACGGCGAAAGCTGATTGTTGGCAACCGCCAAGCCGTTCAAGAAGTGGTCTGCTTGAGCGCTACACTTTGAGCGAACTGAGGTTAAAAGGATTGATGAGCCGCGATGGTTCGGTGTCCGCTTTGATACAGACCCCACAAGGCAATGTGGTCATAATTAAAGCCGGGCAATATGTAGGTGAAAATCACGGCAAGGTGACCCGTGTCGACGCCAATTACTTACTCATTAATGAAATCGTGCCGGACGGTTTGGGCTGTTGGAATAAACGCAATGTCAAATTGGCTCTGCAATAGACAGTGAATCAAATCAATTAAAAATAAAGGATTATATACAGATGGTCATGGTTTTTCGGGGGCTTTTATGCGGCCTGCTTTTGAGTATGGTTAGCCTAAGTATTGCTGCACAGCCTCAGTTGCATAATGAACTCAAGCATATCGATTTTCGAGTCAATAAAAACCAAGAGGCGGTATTGATTATTGAACTTGTCTCGCCATCGGTAGCGGTTAATGTGCAAAAAGCGACAAAAGGCCTAAGTATTGAATTACTCGAAACCAAGGTGCAAGACGAAAAGCTATCTGTATTGGATGTGCAAGATTTTGCAACGTTAGTTGAAAGCATAGAAGTCTTTCGTAAAGAATCGAACACACAGTTATTGGTTACCATCAATGGTCAATACCAGTACGATTACAGTTTAAAGGGAAAGTATCTTGAGGTGGTCATGAGTCCACTCACTCAAGAAGAACCGCCACAAAATAAACAACTATTGGCAGCCGAAGGCAAATTAATTTCGATTAACTTCCAAGACATTCCTGTGCGTAGTGTGTTGCAACTTATCGCAGACTATAACGAGTTCAATTTAGTGGTGTCTGACTCGGTTGTTGGCAACCTGACACTGCGCCTTGATGCTGTACCATGGCAGCAAGTCCTTGATATTATTTTACAAGTTAAAGGGTTAGATAAGCGCGTTGAGGGCAATGTGATTGTAGTGGCTCCTAAGCAGGAGTTAGACAGTAGAGAAAAGCAGCAATTAGAGAAAGCACGTTTGGCTGAAGAGTTAGGGGATCTTCACTCTGAGATTATTAATATTAACTTTGCTAAAGCATCGGATATTGCCGAAATGATCGGTGGCGAAGGTCCCCTGAGCATGCTTTCTCAGCGCGGTTCAATTAGCGTTGATGAACGAACAAACTCGCTACTAATCCGCGAGCTTCCCGATAATATTAGTGTAATTCGGCACATTATCGCAGCACTTGATATTCCGGTGAAACAAGTGCAAATCGAAGCAAGAATTGTGGCCGTCAATGAAGGTAACTTAGATGAACTCGGCGTGCGTTGGGGTTTTACATCGACCAATGGTGACAACACGGTAGGAGGAAGTATTGAAAGTAATTTGTTCCAAGCCGGTTTGTTAAATGAAAGTACATTGCCAGTGGATGATTTTTTGAATGTAAACCTTGCCGCAACATCAACTAATGCCTCAAGTATCGCTTTTCAGGTGGCGAAGCTCGGGTCTGATTTGTTGTTGGATTTAGAGCTTTCAGCCCTACAGCGCGAATCGAAAGCAGAAATTATTTCGAGTCCTCGTTTGATCACTACCAATAAAAAACCGGCCTATATCGAACAAGGGACAGAAATTCCTTATCTCGAATCTTCCTCTAGCGGGGCAACCAGCGTTTCTTTTAAAAAAGCAGTGCTGAGCCTAAAAGTCACACCACAAATCACTCCAGACAATCGTTTAGTGTTGGATTTGAGTGTAACTCAAGATAGACCAGGGGAGGTGGTTAAAACGGGTACAGGAGAAGCGGTAGCCATCAATACACAGCGTATTGGAACACAAGTACTGGTTAATAATGGTGAAACCGTTGTTTTGGGTGGGATTTTTCAGCACAGCATTAGTAATACGGTTGATAAAGTACCGCTGTTGGGGGACTTGCCTTTACTCGGTGTTTTATTCCGTCGTTCTTATGAACAAGTGGGCAAAAGTGAGCTACTTATTTTTGTGACTCCCAAGGTTGTCATTCAATAACTTACTGACGATATTGCCCTTGATTAAAAAATAAAGTTGCATTAGTGCCACCATATCTAGATAATTTCGGGTCTTATCACGAATTATCTGTGAGGAATAGGTGCCACAGACATAGTAACGGTTAGTATAATACTGGCCTATCTTGTGGCGATGTCATTGAATTAACGTTGTAAATTACTGCTAAACATGGCTGAGAAACGCAATATTTTCCTTGTTGGCCCGATGGGTGCCGGCAAAAGTACAATTGGTAGACACCTTGCTCAACAACTGCATATGGAGTTTTTAGACTCTGATACAGTCATTGAAGAGCGTACAGGCGCAGATATCGCTTGGGTATTTGACGTCGAAGGTGAAGAGGGCTTCCGTAAACGTGAGGAAGCTGTAATTAATGACCTAACCGAGAAACAAGGTATTGTACTCGCAACAGGCGGTGGCTCTGTTAAGAGTAAAGAGAACCGTAATCGTTTATCTGCTCGTGGTATTGTGGTCTACCTTGAAACGACGATTGAAAAACAACTTGCACGTACAAACCGTGACAAAAAACGTCCATTGCTTCAAACAGACAATCCACGCGAAGTCTTAGAATCTTTGGCCGGTGAGCGTAATGACCTTTACGACGAAGTCGCAGATTTCACTGTTCGTACCGACGATCAAAGTGCAAAAGTGGTAGCCAACGAGATCGTAAAAATGCTAGAAGAACGTTCTTAAGTTCTTTATTTTGGAGTGCAAACCATGGAACGGATTACGGTCAGTTTAGATGAGCGTAGCTACCCAATCTCAATTGGCGCCGGATTATTTAATGATCCGGCCCTCCTTTCTTTCCTCTCTGCAAAACAAAAAATAGTCGTGATCAGCAATGTTACGGTTGCCCCTTTATATGCAGCAAAAATTTTAGCGCTTCTTGAGCATCATGGTTGCCAGGCTTCTTTGCTTGAACTGCCAGATGGTGAGCAGTACAAAACCTTAGATACCTTTAACATTGTAATGAGTTACCTTTTAGAGGGTAATTACAGCCGAGATGTTGTGATTATTGCGCTCGGTGGTGGAGTTATTGGTGACTTAGTCGGTTTTGCTTCCTCATGTTACCAACGCGGCGTTGATTTCATTCAGGTTCCAACCACGTTACTTTCTCAAGTTGATTCTTCTGTCGGTGGAAAAACCGCAGTTAATCATCCCTTGGGCAAGAATATGATTGGTGCTTTTTATCAACCTAAAGCGGTGATTATCGATACACAATGCTTATCCACTTTGCCTGAACGCGAATTTTCTGCGGGCATGGCTGAGGTGATCAAGTATGGCATTATTTATGATTATGATTTCTTTGTTTGGTTAGAAGAAAACCTAGACAAATTATACGCTTTAGATGAAAAAGCACTGGCGTATGCGATTGCTCGTTGTTGCCAAATTAAAGCGGATGTTGTGGCTCAAGATGAAAAAGAGTCAGGAATTCGTGCATTATTGAACCTGGGTCATACATTTGGTCATGCGATCGAGGCTGAGCTGGGTTATGGTAATTGGCTACATGGTGAAGCAGTATCTTCAGGTACGGTAATGGCAGCAAAAACGGCTCAACTGCAAGGTTTGATTGATGAGCAGCAAGTTGAGCGAATTATTTCTATACTCAAGAAAGCGAAGTTACCAGTGCATACACCGCAAAGTATGTCTTTTGCTGACTTTATGCGTCATATGATGCGTGATAAAAAAGTGCTTTCAGGTGAATTGCGTTTGGTGTTGCCGACGAGTATTGGTACTTCAGAAGTCGTGAAAGGTGTACCGGAAGCCATTATTGAACAAGCGATAGACTTCTGCCGCACGCTATAGATCTTCATTGATACAAATTTGATCATTGTTTGTCAGTAGGATGGCCTAATGAGTTTGGCGCATGAGTTACGAGTATTAGAATTAGATTCTCAAGTAGAGCTGCTAGAACGTTTGCAGCTTTTAACTAATTTTGGTTCTAATGTTATTACGGTTGGTGGTGGCCAAGGCTATGGTAAATCATGGCTTGCTCAGCGATACCTTGAAGCGTGGGCGGAAGATAAAAACCAATCACTGTTATCGTGCCATCCTAATCAAGATGAACAGCAGCGTCGCGCGACCATTCTCACTCAGATCGTCTCCGGTCCCTTATTTAATCCTCATGATTCACTTGCTGAGAGCCTGACTCATCTACTGGATGGTAGCGGCTGTGATGTGGTGATTGTTGTTGACGATGCTCATTTATTGTCGGAAGCGCTTATTTCTGAATTGTGGATGTTAGTGTTAGAAGCACAATCTAATCCGCTATGGACGATTAACGTGGTCTTATTTGCACAAGCCAATAGCCTTGATGCACTTTTAACGCGTCTGAGCTATGAACCTGTCGAGCTTGAAATTGAACCGCTGACCAATGAAGAAGCGGATCGCCTATTCGAAAATTTGGTCATGCGCTACGTTGAAGACAATATGGAACGTCGTATTCGTAATGCTTACAAGAAAATAAAACGAGTACCGGGGGAAATTATGGCATTAGGAGAACAGAAAATGGAAAGAAGGATTATTATCCGCTCTATTATTGGCTCTCCAGCCAAAATTGCCGCCTTGGTTGTGTTGCTGTTACTTGTGATTGGCGGTGGTTATTGGTGGCTATTAAATCAGCCGACTCCGGGGGACGAAGTGTTGCAAACTGCCAATAACGTTGAACAAACGGTGATCCCAACCTTAGCCATTCCTGCTACCGATACCAACAATAAACTCGTAACCGAGCCAGCAGAGACAGCCTCGGGCAGTTCTGATACTTCTACCGATCCCAGCTATGCAGGCGCAATCGATGATTCAAGTGCACTACCACCAGATGTAGTGGACAGTATCGCGAGTGTTGGTGTAACAGAAGAAGATCAACAACGTGTAGTTATTGAATCGGATGTTGTCGATGCTTTACTCGAAGGTAATCAAGCTAAGATCGATAATGCGCTTGCCGATGCGCAGCGTCAAAATGAACAAGAGAACACAACACCGTCAGAACAGATTACACAAAATGTTGCTCCGGTTAAGATTACATTTTCTTTTGCAAGAGACGAACTAAAAGCATTTTCTCCTCGCAGTTATACTTTACAATTAGCGGCTGTTAATTCATTAGAAGAGGCGCAGAAGTTTATTGACCAGTACCAATTGAAAGAAAATATACGCATTTACCCAACATTACGTAATGACGTGGAATGGTACATCATTACTTACGATAACTACCCAACGATCCAGTTTGCTCGTGATGCGGTGGCCACGTTACCTAGGGCGCTGCAATCGGTAGGTCCTTGGGCTAAATCGCTAAGTCAAGTACACCGAGAGATTGAACGTGCGAAATAACGCTGAGCTTGGCGCAAAAATATGTTACATTCCGCAGCCTTATTTTGTGGTTGAAAGATAGAGCAGTAAATGAAGAAGCAGCGTGCCTTTCTTAAATGGGCTGGTGGTAAATATGGCCTAGTAGAAGATATTCAGCGTCACCTGCCGCCTGCTCGTAAATTGGTCGAGCCATTTGTCGGTGCGGGTTCTATCTTCCTTAACACTGATTTCGAACAGTATTTGTTGGCTGATATCAACCCAGATCTGATCAACTTGTATAACCTCCTCAAAGAGCAGCCTGATCTTTATATTACTGAATCGAAACGTTGGTTTACGGCTGAAAATAATCGCAAAGAAGCCTACCTCGATGTACGTAAAGAGTTTAATCAGAGCGATGATATGCTGTATCGATCTTTGGCATTTTTATACATGAACCGCTTTGGTTTTAATGGCCTATGTCGTTATAACAAAAAAGGCGGGTTTAATGTCCCATTTGGTTCTTACAAAAAACCCTATTTCCCAGAAGCGGAATTGGAGTTTTTTGCAGAAAAAGCCAAAAAAGCCACCTTTATTTGTGAAGGGTACGAAGAGACTTTTCGCCGAACTCGTAAAGGGTGTGTGGTGTATTGTGATCCTCCGTATGCTCCGCTTTCTAGCACCGCCAACTTTACCTCTTATGCTGGTAATGGATTTTCATTAGACGATCAAGCCGCATTGGCTGATGTTGCAGAAAAAGCCGCAGTACGTGGTGTGCCAGTACTCATTTCTAACCATGACACCAAGCTAACTCGTCGCTTGTATCACGGCGCTGAGCTTAACGTGGTCAAAGTCAAACGTACCATTAGCCGCAATGGGGCTGGGCGTAATAAAGTGGATGAACTGTTGGCATTATTTAATGCAAATGATAGCCATGACTAACATTTACATCCTAAATCATCCATCAGGCTAGGATCTCCCCGTCAGCTTAGGTAGAATTGCGGGCGAATTTTGCTCATCACGCATTTTGCTCTCACTAGCCTAAGAGGTCAGGTATGAAAGATTTCCTTATTGCCCCATCTATTCTCTCTGCAGATTTTGCTCGTCTTGGTGAAGACGTTGAAAAAGTGCTCGCAGCTGGGGCTGACGTAGTTCACTTTGATGTTATGGATAACCACTACGTGCCTAACCTGACATTTGGTGCGCCAATTTGTAAAGCACTGCGTGACTACGGCATTACGGCACCGATTGATGTGCATTTGATGGTAAAACCGGTTGATCGCATCATCCCCGATTTCGCAAAAGCGGGCGCTTCGATGATTACTTTCCATGTTGAAGCATCTGATCATGTCGATCGCACTTTACAATTGATTAAAGAACACGGCTGTAAAGCGGGTGTGGTACTAAACCCAGCAACACCGCTTTCTCATCTCGAATTTATCATGGATAAAGTGGACATGATTTTGCTGATGTCGGTTAACCCTGGCTTTGGTGGTCAATCGTTTATTCCACATACATTGGATAAACTGCGCGCAGTTCGTCAGTTGATTGAACAGTCTGGCCGAGATATTCGTCTTGAAATCGATGGTGGCGTGAAGGTAGATAACATCAAAGAAATCGCTGAAGCTGGGGCTGATATGTTTGTCGCGGGTTCAGCCATTTTCGGTGAGCCTGATTACAAAGCCGTGATTGATGAGATGCGTGCAGAGCTAGCTAACGTAGGTTAAATTACACAATAATAACCGTATTCAAAGGGGCTTTATGCCCCTTATCTATTACTGCCCTTGGCCTATTTTCGGAAATGACGATGTCTTTAAGCTCAATAAAATTAATTGCCTTTGATTTAGACGGCACGCTGCTTGATAGCGTGCCAGATTTAGCCGTTGCTGCTGATCAAGCGGTGCAATCGTTAGGTTACCCGGCGGTGTCCGAGCTGCAAGTTCGTGACTACGTTGGCAATGGTGCTGATGTGCTGATTGCTCGCTCATTAAGCCAAAGCTTAACCATCGATCCAGAATTGAGTGAAGAAGTTAAAGCGACCGCTCGTGAGCGTTTTGATGATTTCTATGAACAAACAGGTCACAAGCTTAGCCATTTGTATCCACAAGTGAAAGAGACCTTAGCCGCGCTACATAAAGCTGGTTTTACGCTGGCTTTGGTGACGAATAAACCGTCAAAGTTTGTCCCTGAGGTATTAGCGCAGCATGGTATTGCGGATTTTTTTGCCGATGTTATTGGTGGTGATACGTTCCCAATCAAAAAACCCGACCCAATGGCGCTTAACTGGTTGTTAGATAAACACCAAATGACAGCAAGCGATATGCTGATGGTGGGTGATTCTAAAAACGATATCTTGGCGGCGAAAAATACAGGTTGTTTCTCGTTTGGTCTAACTTATGGTTACAACCACGGTGAGCCTATTTCTGACTCAAAGCCGGATTATGTCGCTGATCGTATTGATCAGTTGCTCGATTTAGTACCAGTTTCTGCATAAAAGTTAGCACAAGACGCTAGTAAAATACTCGTCAATGAGTACACTGCAATAACCGCGCAATTCTTTGATTGAATTGGCGCGGTTTTTTAACAGACTTTTTCAGTCCTATCTCATTTTAAGTAACAAGGAAATCATCCCATGAGCAAACCCATTGTATTGAGTGGTGTTCAACCGTCTGGTGAACTAAGTATCGGTAACTACTTGGGTGCTCTACGTCAATGGCAACAGATGCAAGATGACTATGATTGCCAATATTGCGTGGTTGACCTACATGCTGTCACGGTTCGTCAAGACCCGAAAGCATTGCATGAAGCAACCTTAGACGCATTATCAATTTGTCTTGCCGTTGGTGTTGACCCTAAGAAGAGCACGCTATTTGTTCAGTCACATGTACCAGAGCATGCTCAATTGGGTTGGCTTCTTAACTGTTACACGCAAATGGGGGAACTGAGCCGTATGACTCAGTTTAAAGACAAATCAGCACGTTACGCGAACGATGTGAATGCGGGGCTATTTGGTTATCCAGTGCTGATGGCAGCAGATATCTTGCTGTATGGAGCGCATCAAGTGCCAGTAGGTAGTGACCAAAAGCAACACCTTGAGCTAGCACGCGATATCGCGACACGCTTTAATAATATCTACAGCCCAGAAAATCCAATTTTCACCATTCCTGAGCCATACATTCCACAAGTGAATGCACGCGTAATGAGCCTTCAAGACGCGACGAAGAAGATGTCGAAGTCGGATGATAACCGTAAGAACGTCATTACTCTGCTTGAAGATCCAAAATCGATCATTAAGAAGATCAATAAAGCGCAGACTGACACCGAAACACCGCCACGTATTGCTTTTGATACTGAAAGTAAAGCTGGTATTTCGAACTTAATGAGCTTGTACTCGGCGGCAACAGGTAAAACCTTTGCTGAAATTGAAGCGCAATATCAAGGCGTAGAAATGTACGGACCATTTAAGAAAGATGTGGGTGAAGCTTTGGTTGCGATGCTTGAACCAGTACAAGCTGAGTACGCGCGTATTCGTGAAGATCGCGCTTACCTAGATTCAGTAATGAAAGCGGGCGCAGAAAAAGCATCAGCTCGTGCTGCGGTGACGTTGAAGAAAGCTTACCAAGCGGTAGGTTTTGTGACTCGCCCTTAAACGCAGTTTACCTCTTTTTAAGCCTCTAGTTTTCTAGGGGCTTTTTTGTTAGTTGCAACTTCTTTTTCCTCTCAAAAATCAGCCAAATATTATATTAATTAATCTGTAATGATTCTGTAGGCAAATCTATTTACCTTCTCTGTTGAAAGTTTGCACTCGGTTCAAGTATTTAATCTAACTATGAGATTTTGATCTCGATATGAATTGTGAATGTTTTGTCATTTCATACAAAACAACAACACTGTACGCGCAAATTTATTAATCAAAACTTATAAACGTGATTTAAAACACCTTGCTTAATACTTTGGTTACATGGCAGGGAATAAAGAGGTGAACAATGGAATTGAAACGTACAGCCCCCTTGAGCCGCACTTTGCTAGCGTTGGCTATAGGGTCAACTTTCGTCGCTTCTGCTCATGCAGAAATCATTATTTCTCAATATGTTGAGGGTGGAAGCTTCAATAAAGCGATTGAGATAGCCAATACTGGCGATGCCGCGGTGAGCTTAGATAATTACATTCTGGCTAAGTCGAGTAATGGCGGTGGTAGCTGGGATACACAATTGCCACTGACTGGCCGAGTTATTGCTGCTAACGATGTATTAGTGATTTCACATGAAAGTGCCAGCAGCGCTATTCAAGCGGTGAGCGATGAAAATAACGGTACGGTAGTTAATTTCAACGGAGATGACCCAGTAGCACTACTTAATACTGATGGTAGTGTGCACGACATGTTGGGTGAAATGGGCGATGTTGATTGGGGTAAAGATAAAACCCTCGTTCGTAATGCTGATAGCTTGATGCCTTCTTCTACTTATCAAACTTCTCAGTGGACATCACTGGCTAAAGATAATATCGACGGTTTAGGCGCATTAAATGCGGTTGAACCACCGGCAGCATTTGCCTGTACGCAAGACGGTGCAGACCCCGTATTTACTACTATCCAAGAAATCCAAGGTGAAGGGGCAACGTCGCCTTTCATCAATGGTTATCCATACATTACAGAGCAAGACTACTTTGTGAAAGGTGTGGTCAGTGCGATAACGACAGGTTTAACCAAGGGCTTCTACCTACAAGCGCTAGACGATGACTACAACGCAAATACTTCGGAAGGCCTATTTGTGCACACCAACCAATCAAGCTCAGATTTAAAGCCGGGCGATGTAGTGTGTGTCAAAGGTAAAGTGCAAGAGTACTACAACCTTACTCAGCTTAAAGCTGAAAATAATCAATGGGTAAAGCAAGATCAACAAGCAGCTCCTCAAGCGACCGCAATAGAAATTCTGCCAAGTGACGCTAATTTTGAGCAAACTTTAGAGCGCTATGAGGGGATGTTAGTCAAAACGGATCGAGCGTTAGATATGCGCGTGACGCGCACATTTGGCTATGACTATGCTGGTCGTCGTAACAATATGGTGTTAGCTCAAGGGCGCATTAACATGCAGCCAAACCAACTATTTGCAGCTGGTTCAGAGCAAGCTAAACAACAAAGTATCGAAAATGCTCAACGTCGTCTGTTCGTTGAATCAGACCAAAAAGCAGCAGATGGAAAAATCCCATATTATTCAGAGTTTGGTCGTAGTGATATTGATCAAAATGGCTCAACAGAAGATTACATTCGTATTGATGACACCATTGTCGGCTTAGAAGGTGTGTTGTCATACAGTTACAACGAATATCGCCTGTTGGTCACCAACCAAATCAATCAAGATAACTTCGTACGTAATGACCCACGCACAGATAAGCCTGATATGGATGAAGGTGATCTCCGTATCGCAACATTCAACGTGCTTAACTATTTCAATTCGCCATTTGGTGGTGACGCGAATTTACACGGCGATAATCGTGGTGCGAATAATCTAGCTGAGTTTGAGATCCAACAAGAGAAAATCGTCAATGCTATTTTGCGTCTCGATGCTGATATCGTCGGTTTGATGGAAATTGAAAATAACGGTTTTGGTGAAGGTGCTGCAATTCGCCAGTTGGTTGAGCAATTAAACCAACGCATTACGGATAAGAAGAAACGCTACACTTTTGTCGCGGTTGACTCAAATAATGATGGGGTGACTGATGAGCTTGATTCTATTGGTACGGATGTGATCACTACTGGCGTGATATACCGTGAGAAAGTCGTGAAACTGCAGCAGAGCCGAGTTATCCCAATGCCTAGCCAACAAGCGCCACAAGTGTTGGATGATAAAGGGAAAGTGCTTGAAGATGGTAAAAACTACCAACGCGATACGCTTGCACCAACTTTCAAAGTGAAAGGGGGTCATGAGAAAATCACTGTTGCTGTTAACCACTTGAAATCAAAAGGTTCTAAATGTTGGGAAGATGCAGCACCGCTTGAACAAGGCGGACAAGGTGGCAACGATGCAGACTTCCAAGGTGCGTGTGAAAACTTCCGTGTCGCGGCAGCGGTTGCACTTGGTGAAGCACTTGAGAAAATCAACGGGCATAAAGTCATTTTGGGTGATATGAACTCTTACGGCATGGAAGACCCTATGTTGGTTCTGACCGATTACAGTCCAGAGAAATATGGTAAAGAGATCAAAGCCGCTCGTAATACTTACATTGCTGGTGTTGCGCAGTTTGGTGATGACGGTGCTGTGATCACTAAGAGCTACGATTACATCAATGCTGTTGCGATGAAGCATCCAGACAGTTGGAGTTATTCATTTAATGATGAAGTTGGCGCACTGGATCACTTATTGGTAAGTAAAAGCCTGAAAGGTAAAGTGGTAGACGCTACCGATTGGCACATCAATGGCGGTGAATCAACACTGTTTGATTACAACGATGAGTTCAAAGGTGACTTACCTAAATACAGTGATCACTTCCGTGCATCAGATCATGATCCTGCCGTGTTAGAACTGAACATCTATGGCGGTTCATTCGGCCTAGGAGCACTCTTCTCATTACTCGGCTTTGGTATGTGGCGACGTCGTCGTTAAGGCTTAAAGTGCGCCCCGTTAACTGACGGGGCGTTTTTGTTTTGCTCAAGCTCGGATTTTTTCAATTAAATAATCAATAAATAGCCTTACTCGTGGCGCAAGGTGGTGACGGCTCGGGTAAAGAATGTTCATGGTGTTATCTGATAGATAATAATCTGGAAAAAGCCTGACGAGGTTAGGATCATTGATTTCGTCAGCGAGAAAATTGGCAATCAAGCCGATCCCATGCCTTGTTGTACCATTGACATCGCACCAAGCGGCGCATTGCAGATATGTTTAGGGCGGGTTTTGATGTCGCATCTCACTCCCTTTGGATTGATTAGCGTGACTTTATCTTGAGGAAGATTCAATAAAGTTAACGCAACCCATGGGTGCTGCTCTAAATCTCGTAGTTTCCTTAATAAAGGTGCACTAGCTAAGTATTTTTTACTGGCGTATATCCCCATTTTAAAAGGCATTAATTCGCGGCCAACCATTGAGCAAGATGTCAGTTCACCCATTCTGATCAGCACATCTAATTGTGTGGCTACTGGATCTTGTAAACCATCTTCGAGTTGAATATCAAACAGCACATTGGGGTAACTCTCAGAAAATGTTGAAATCAGCGGACTTAAAATATAGCTGCCGACATCAATGGTTGTACCGATCCTAATCACGCCTGCCACATCGGTAGAAAAATGCTGGACGGCCCGTAGAGCGTCTTCTGCCAGCGGTAAGAGGCCATTGGTATGTTGATAAAATGCGTGCCCTTCAGTCGTTAGGCTAACTTTACGGGTAGAGCGATGCAGTAAACGTACGTTAAGATGTGATTCTAGCAAGCTAACTTGCTCGCTCACTTTCGATTTTGCTATGCCTAACGATTCACCAGCCGAGGTAAACGAACCGTATTCAACCACTTTATTAAAAATGGCAATACGTTTTAACTCACTCAACATAATTGTTCCCTTATTGGTAACCTTTCGTTCTTGTTTTGTTATCAGGGCGGGATCGCACTTTGTTAACAGATGTGATCTAATAACCTCAAACCCTTTGCTATGTGCCCATTTTGAACTTAATTGAACATTTGTCAGTCGTTGAAGATACCCGTTCTGACATTAATCAAAAACATGACCTTATTGACGTTATGTTCCTTGTTATTAGCGCTATCGCATCTGGGTGCGAAGGCTGGCAAGACATTGAATTTTATG